>JAFGJC010000328.1 GCA_016929305.1 candidate division CSSED10-310 bacterium
AAAACCATTAAAAGCAATTAATGTTCCCTCTGTTTTAATGCCATCAATGTCTGTAATAACCGCGGAAAATTTTTCGATGGGAACGGGAATATCGTTTTTATTCGCCTGGGACATGCTAAAACATAAACCTGGTGTCAAACATAAGATTGCTATCAAACAACAGCTTTTAGAAATCATGAAAATATCTCCCGAAAACATCTGAAGCATACTATATCAATGTGAAAATTTAAACGCATTATTCTTTTTATCGGAGCTTAAATGTTTGATGGGTTGTGTGGTTGACAGGTATTGGGTCTCCGGGTAAAGTCCTACGATTGAAATGGAATGTCTTTTAGCGTGAAATGCATCAAAGCAATAGAAAAGTTTCCCCGCGGATTGCCAAATACTGTGTTAACTATGGGCAATTTCGATGGCTTACATATCGGTCATCAAAAATTGATTCATCGGGTGATCGATGAGTCAAAAGCACTGGATGGAACTTCTGTTTTACTGACATTCCAACCGCATCCATCATATGTGGTTCACAATGTTCAACGCATAAAAAAAATAACTAGTTTTAATGAGATGCTGGAACTTTTACGGCAATATGGCTTGGAATATCTCCTGGCGATCCCGTTTACTCCGGAATTTGCGACCATCGAACCTGAAACTTTTCTTTCGGACATTATAAAGAAATATATTAATCCCGCAGCCATTGCAGTTGGCGTTGATCACAGATTTGGCAGAGACAGAAAAGGTGATATCTCGTGTTTGCAGAGATTTTGTGATCGAGAAAGTATACGACTTCACATTGTTGATCAGGTCTTCAAGCTGGGAGATGTTGTTTCAAGCACACGAATACGTAAAGCAGTAGATCAAGCGAATCTGGATCTTGTAACATCTCTTCTCGGTAGATTTTTAAAAACTTCCGGCGTGATAACAAAAGGTGTGGGTCGTGGTGCTGAACTCGGTTTTCCAACTGCAAACATACATTCAGGTGATCATATTCTTCCTCCTTCAGGAGTTTATGCGACAAGAAGCTTGCTAAAACATATTTACCATCCATCGGTTACTTATATTGGAAATTCACCGACATTTAACGGAAAGGATCTTCTGGTCGAAACGCATATCTTTGGAATTCACCAATCATTATATGGCGAGACGCTAACCGTTGAGTTTTTAAAATATATCCGGCCTGAGAAGATTTTTAAAAATACATTTGATTTGATAAAACAGATGCAGACGGATATGAAACGAGCTATGGAGATGTACGGCTGTTTTTTTTCTGAAAAGGAATAGAAAAATGAAAGTTGCTTTTGGCTGTGATCATGCTGGATGGAAGTTGAAGGATGATATTTTCAAATATCTTCTGGAGAATAGAATCTCAGTCAGCGATTATGGGACGCATTCCTCTGAATCGGTTGATTATCCTGATTATGCTGAACGAGTATGCCGAGATATTATCGACGCTCAAGCGGATATGGGAATCCTAATTTGTGGAACCGGTCTTGGTATGGCAATTGCCGCAAATAAATTTAAAGGTATCCGCGCTGTCACGGTTTGCGATGAATTCAGCGCAGAAATGGCACGCGCGCATAATGATGCAAATGTCATCACTTTCGGTTCACGGGTCATAGGACCAGGTCTTGCTTGTAAAATACTCGATCGTTTTTTAAACACGAGTTATGAAAAAGGTAGACATCAACACCGGCTTAACAAAATAGCGGGTTTTGAATCAGGAGCTGAAAAGAGTATCATCTAATCATGACAAACAGTGGTCAGGCGAGACCTACTTGGGACGAATATTTCATGGAGATTGTTTATCTGATTTCCAAAAGATCTACCTGTCTGCGGCGGAAAGTCGGCGCTGTGATTGTAAAAAATCATCAAATTTTGGCCACGGGCTATAACGGCGTGCCTTCAGGTATTACTCATTGCAGTGAAGAAATAGGATGTTTAAGAAAAACCTTAGGGATTCCATCTGGCGAAAGGCATGAACTGTGTCGAGGGCTTCATGCGGAACAGAATGCAATTATACAAGCTGCGTATCATGGTATTAGCATTCGTGGCGGAACACTCTATTGCACGACAATGCCGTGCATCGTTTGTACGAAAATGATCATTAATGCAGGTATCCGAAAAATTGTCTTTAAAGAAGAATATGAAGATTCACTGGTGCAAGCCATGATTAAAGAATCGCAGATTATTCTTGAAAAATTTGCCAATACATCAGAAGTTAAATCGGAGAAATAAAATGAAATGTCCATTTTGCAGCTATCCTGAAGACAGAGTCGTGGATTCAAGACCATCAAAAGACAATGAAAGCATTCGAAGACGAAGAGAATGCCTGTCATGCAAACGACGATACACAACCTATGAACAAATCGAAGATATTCAATATATGGTTGTGAAAAAAGATGGCAGGCGAGAAGCATTTGATAGACAAAAATTGATTCGCGGTGTAGCGAAAGCCCTTGAAAAACGTCCTATTCCTCCCGACAAACTTGATGAGCTTATTGATGAAGTCGAGCAGATTGTGCACCGGAAAAACGAACGGGAAATTACTGCTAAAGAACTCGGGGAGCTCATCATGGACAAACTCATGCTCCTTGATGAAATTGCTTATGTCAGATTCGCTTCGGTCTATCGCCAGTTCAGAGATATTGATCAGTTCTATAAGGAACTGCAAAAGCTGTTCAAAAAGAATTCCACGCCCATCCTGAACTCCTAGGAATTCATCATCATGAGATCTCATGAATCCGCCAGTGAACTTAATCCGGATTCATGGGATCAACTCGATATCCAGTATTCGCCCGACACCAATAAACCGATCACAAAAATATTTGAATTTACAGCGTTGCTGGACGGCCCATTTTCACCTGATTTTGTGGCCAGACTGACACGGCTTCCCAAAAGAGGCATCAACATCCATTTCGGTAGATTGGTTAAAAAGGGAATTTTTGAAGAAAAAATTCATGGAGTTGCTTTTGGTTATATCAGTGAGCGTTTCCGGGAAAAAGTGACCCATGGAATTCCACCCCGGAAGAAAATTGCTTGTCATCAACGTATACATCATGTCCTAAGATTACTTGATGATCCCAATCGCCCAGTTAACCAATATCATATATATAAACACGGACTCCTCGGAAATGTTAAAACGCTGATACCTTCAGTTATTAAAGTTTTGGAAGTTGAATTGCTGTCAGGCCGACACCATCGATACCAATGCTTAAAAAGTGTCTTGAAAACACGATTTCCAAAGGTTTGGGAAACAAAGGCTAACGCTTTAATTTTTATGGAGTGTCTTCTTAACGGCCGATTGAATAAAGCCACAGAGATTTGCTTGGATACGATTCGCAAATCATCGCGACCGAATAACAATTTCATTCGCGACATTGCTTTACAACTTGTTTCTTTGAAATCAGCGATGTTTCCGAATTATCCGATTATAACAGCTGCAAAGAATATTTATCGTTCAGAGAATGAATCGGCAGAGATAAAAATTAAAAGAATGCTGATCATTGCAGATTCCATGCAACGAGCCGGTGCGTTGTCCAGAGCTGAGCAGTTGCTTACGGAAGCATTATCATTATCAGAAGCAGTCCCGCAGGATTTCCAGGGCAGAATCCTTATCGACCTGGGGCAAATAGCATTAGTGAAAGGTGAAGTGCACCATGCGGAAGGTTATTTGAAAAAAGGCTTGGAGTTCACTCGAAAAAGCTTGGATCGACGATTCATAATCAAAGGATTGATGGCTGTAAGCTGGCTTCATTATCAAAAAGGTGATTTGGCTAAAGCAGATAGTATGTTGGGGGTTGCTGAAAATCTGTATCAATCCACTCGCTGGCCAATGATACGCATTTCTACCCTGAGAACTCGCATCGCTTTTGCTTTTGATAATGAAAACCATCCTGAATTATCAAATTTGATAACGACATTTGATCACTTTGTGGCAAACGAATCGGATACATATGCAGGGGAAATTTTATTTTACAGATTAAAAATGGCGCTGAAAAATTCTGACCCGTCGACGGTTATAAAAATTTTGAAAACCTTGATGCGATTCGAAGCAAAAAACACTGAAACCTGGGTCAACCGCGCAATTATAAGTATTCTTCCGGAAACAAAAATTAAAAATAAAAACCTTTTAACAAGATTTTTAAATAATGCCGGAAAGAACCTGAAGCGATTCTGGAGGAATTCTGTCACCGATCCACTTCCTGATATCGTCGGTCTTCGATTGAAAAATAAAGATGAATACTCGTCAGAGCTTAAAGACGATTTCAGTCAACTGTTTCAATCCGCCTGTGACATGGGTGATCCCGTAGCAATTGCTCAGGCACATATTGCGAATTTTGAACTGTTTTCAGGTGTCGGAAAGACGCTTCAACCGGTTCCTCACTGGTTGATCCATGCATTGGATCACCCTTTTCATCGTAATCTGCTGAAACGTATTTTAGACCTGGAAAAAACTCGAACAAAAGAATTGATAAACAATGAACCTCAAAACGTAAAATGTCAGAATAATGGCCAGTTTTTACAAATTTTGAAAACAGTGATAGATGCAAAAAATCTCGATGATTTAAGGCGAGTTTTGAATGATATAGCAAAAAACACACTGAATGCTACGGGTGGCAAAATTGCCATATCTGAACCTGAAGAAAAATCATTTGAATTTACATGGGGCGACAAACACTCAATCAGACAATCCAGACTTATCGATAGAGAAATAGCGAAAACAATCAGATTGCGGCTGCCGATACGGATAATCAACACACAAAACATTCAATTCTGTTGTGTGATTGAAGAAGCTTTATGTGCTGCGATCGCTGTCTGGAATACAACATCTGACTTGACCTTCGAAACATTCTCGAAAAACTCGTTTAACCTTTTATTTAAAACAGCTTTGACAAAATGGGATCAACTTTCCCGCAGACAACGCCTGCACTTGGAAAAACATCATCACAAATTCGATATTGAAATACCGTTTGATCATAAGGATGGGATTTACGGTTGCAGTGAATCGATAAAAAAACTATTAGTCACCGTTGAGTTGATCAAAAACAGTCCGGTTACGGTTCACATATCCGGAGAGACAGGAGTAGGAAAAGAACTTTTTGCTCGAGCGATTCATCAGCGAAGCGAGAGGCGACAAAAACCATTTGTGGCTTTTAATTGTGGGGCAACACCGGATAATTTAATTGAAAGCGAACTGTTCGGACATGTGAAAGGAGCTTTTACAGGCGCTGTTCAATCAAGGAAAGGAATATTTCAGCAGGCATCTGGAGGAACAGTATTTCTTGATGAAATCGCCGAACTTCCATTGCATCTTCAAGTAAAATTACTTCGTGTGCTGCAGGAAAGAACTATCAGACCCTTAGGTGCGGATGAGGATCGCAGTATTAATGTGAGGATCATTTCAGCAACGAATAAAGATCTTTCTGAAGAAATGCATGCCGGTCGATTCCGGGAGGATTTATTCTACAGAGTCATGGTTCTGCATTTTTCAATTCCACCGCTTCGAGAAAGACGCGAGGATATACCGATCCTAGTAAAACATTTCATGCGAGAATTCAGCAAACAACTTTCCAAACCAGAACCCGATATATCTAAAGATGCATTTCAAATGATAATGCAGTATGATTGGCCGGGGAATATCAGAGAACTTCGAAATGTAATTGAAGTAGGAATGAATTTATATCAGCCACCCAATCCAATTACATTAACTTTAATAAGAGATCGTTTAAGAGATGTGGGTTCTGTACCTGTGGAACCTTTGAAACAACATATGATCAATTCGGAAAAAAAATACATAAAGTCCGTTTTGATAAAAAATATGGGAAATGTAACAAGGGCCGCGGCAGTATTGGGGATTTCTAGACAAGGTTTATTCAAAAAAATGCGTCGATACAGTATACTGTCGAGCAGCGAAGAAGCAAACATCATCGGTGAGGGATTAGGATGAAAGCATTTGGTTTGACAGATACTGGCTTAAAACGAAGCGTTAACCAAGATGCTTTTTACATTGATGCAGACAGACAACTCTATATTGTTGCAGATGGTATGGGCGGTCATAAAGCCGGAGATTTGGCAAGTCGGATTTCGCTTGAATCAATAAAAGAATACTTCGAAATTGAATATATCGAGGATATCAATACAGATGATATTTTGGAAGAAACTCTTATTTCAGAGGCTGAAGAACATTGCCGAAAAGCTATTCAGTACGCAAACAGTATTGTTTATGAGAAAGCGAAATCATCTCCGGAGTATCATGGTATGGGAACGACAATCGTAATGCTGAAGATTCTTCATGGACATGCCATAATTGCACATGTCGGAGATTCAAGAGTGTACCGGATACAAGATGAAGAAATAAATCAATTAACAAAAGATCACTCTCGTATCCAAGAACTCATTGATCAAGAAAAGATATCTGCAGAAGAAGCGGAAAGGTATCCGCTTAAAAATGTGATCACACGTGCCCTGGGTGGCGCGCCAGATGTTGACGTCGACACGGTGGTTGCACCTCTTGGTCGAAGTGATGTCTTTGTTCTGTGCACTGATGGATTAAGTGGTGTTCTCTCCGATGCAGATATACTTGAACTCATTAGCAGTAATCCCGGTGATCCCGAAGAAAGCTGCAACCGCTTGATTCAAAGCACTTTGGATCGGGGAGCACCCGATAATGTGACCGTAATTGTTAGTGACACTCGAGCTTATGATGGCGGTGAACCTGATCATCCTCCCACGGAACCCTCGCCGCCTGATAATGACTCCAAAGGTGCATTCCGAAAATTTATTGACCGCTGGTTCAAAGGTAACTGAATGTTGTTATAGTCTATTCAGTGCCACCTTTCATGAAAACATATGCCCAGAACTGAACGGTGACTCGTTTTGATTACGGGATTTAATGGATGGAGCTGGAGAAGTTAAATACAGAACAATTTGAAGCGGTGAAATACGGCGACGGACCGCTGCTAATACTTGCAGGAGCAGGTAGCGGGAAAACAAAGGTAATCGTCAATCGTATTAGTTATTTAATCGATAAAAAACAAGTATCACCTTGGAATATACTGGCTGTTACTTTCACGAATAAAGCAGCAAACGAGATGCGGCATCGAGTTGCTAAAATTTTGGGAGATAGGCAAGCTTCACAGATAAATTTGGGTACATTCCACTCAATCTGTCTCAAAATTCTCCGTATCGAATCTAAATGGCTGCATCTCAACAGGCATTTCTCAATAGTTGATGAAGCGAATCAAATGAAGCGTATAAAAAAAGCTGTGAACGATTCAGGATTTGAAAATCAGAAAATCGAAGTGAATAGTGTTTTATCGGCAATAAGCAAAGCAAAAAACAAATTCTGGCTACCAGAGGATTTAGCGAATGATGCGGAGTATAACGTGTTTAATCGCATCGTAAGTAAAGTGTTTGCTGAATATGAAAAAGGATTGATGGAAGATCAAGCACTCGATTTTGATGATCTGATCATAAAGACTGTTCGATTACTGGATACGAATCTCGAGATTCGGGAAAAATATCAGGAAAAATTTAAATATCTGCTCGTTGATGAATATCAAGATACAAATCACGCTCAATATAAACTGCTGGCACTGCTCGCTGATCGGTATCGAAACATCACCGTAGTCGGTGATGATGATCAATCCATATACCGATGGCGAGGCGCGGAAATAAACAACATTCTGAATTTTTCAAGGGATTTTCCAGGCGCTAAAATCGTTAAATTGGAACAGAATTATCGATCGACCCAAACCATTCTTTCTGCCGCTTCTGCATTGATGCAAAACAACCGTTCACGGACACCTAAAAAACTCTGGACAGACCAAGGCGAGGGTGAAAGACTCGGTGTTTGTTTTTTTGATACCGATCGAAATGAAGCTTTTTCAATTACAAAAAAAATAAAGGCTCTTCACCAGTCGGGAGAATGGAAATTCGGTAATATTGCCGTATTTTACCGCACAAACGCTCAATCTCGAACGTTGGAGGAAACCTTTGTACAAGAAAAAATACCCCATCAGGTAATTGGACACATCGGTTTTTTTAATCGCAAAGAGATAAAAGATATTACTTCATACATTCGTCTTGTTTTAAACCCATCCGATTCAATGGCTTGCCGACGAATTGTCAATATACCCAAAAGAGGTATAGGTCGCTCCACACAACTGGAAATCTTGAGAATAGCGAGCGAGTGCAAAATTGATTTTTTCAAAGCTATGGAAAAAACAGTTGAAGACAATGTGTTTTCAAGGTTTAAGGAAGATAGAATCATAGCATTCATTCACATCATTGAAGAACTCATACACGCTGCTAGAACAATGAATGTACCTGATTTTTTAACAATATTGCTTCAAAAATCCGGGTATAAATCTCAGTTTGAAGGTCTCGAAGACGCAGATGCAAAAAGCTCCATGGAGATTATAGAAGAATTTGAAACTGCTGCGTTTCAGTTTGAGATGGAGCAGAAAGGCGATCTTGCGGATTTTGCAGATTACCTTGCATTGAATCTTAATGCGGAAGATGAGCGCAGTGGAGCTGATCCGGATAAGGTATCAATGATGACGTTGCATTCTGCGAAAGGACTTGAATTTCCGGTGGTTTTCATATCTGGTTTAGAAGAAGGTCTTTGTCCGCTTTTCAGAATGGATTATGGTTTTAAAGATGAAGAAATCGAGGAGGAACGCAGATTACTCTATGTTGGGATGACACGGGCAAAACGAAATCTTTTTTTATCCGGTGCATTGCAAAGATTCCGTAACGGAAGAATTCAGAGCATGGAAATCTCTAGATTTATTCGGGAAATACCCAAAAAGTTTTTTACATTGACAACTGATAATGCGCAAATACCTCAAGCAAATTATGATATTGTTCCCAAAGTAGATATTGAATTCGGATCGTTAGCAAAAACTATTTCCCATCCAGATGCTGGTCGGAAATTTAACAAGGGTGATCGTGTGCTTCATAAAATGTATGGAACCGGAACCGTATTAACGTATCAAGGTATGGGACCATCCGCTAAAATCACGGTCAGTTTTGATAGAGTTGGTATAAAACGGCTGTTAGTGGGGCCGGCACGGCTTGTCCTGATTAGGTAGGTTTTTAATTTTACATCCAGAAAACAGATTGAAGAATCATTTTAAAGGAATATCCGCCGTTGCAGTTACTCCTAAATTCAGCGGTGAAACGATATTATCCATAAGCAGATGGTATGCTAATCCCGCAACCATTGCTGCATTGTCGGTACACAACACCGGCGGAGGAATAAATAGAGAAAAATGTGTCCGATCCGCACTTTCCTTAAAGGCTGCTCGAAGTGCTGAATTAGCAGCGACACCTCCGACTACTGAAATGGTGTCATACGCCAGATGTTCGCGGGCTTTTAATGTTTTCGTTAACAAGACATCAATGACCGCATCTTGAAATGCTGCAGCAAGATCTCTTGGTGGAGTTTCGGGATTATTATGAAGATAGTACATAACCGCAGTTTTGAGACCCGAGAAACTGAAATCAAAAGTATCATGATCTATCATTGGACGAGGAAACCGTATGATTGATTTATTGCCGGATTGAGCGAGTTTATCTATGATCGGTCCTCCCGGATATCCTAATCCCAGATGCTTGGCGATTTTATCATAGGCTTCACCAGCCGCATCATCGAGAGTTCGCCCAATGAGCCGGTAAGTGTGGCGGTGACATTCAAGCAAGGAGGTATGACCTCCAGATGCGATAAGGCTGAGATGTGGTTTTCCGAACGGAAGCCCGGCCAAACAACCTGCATATGTATGTGCATGCAGATGATTTATACCGATTAAGGGGACTTTTAAGTGAAGAGCGATTGATTTTGCAGCGGTCAAACCAACGATCAAGGAACCGACTAATCCGGGTTTGTGAGTCACGGCTACAGCATCTATCTTCGAGATGTTAGTATCAGCTTTATCCAAAGCAGAGTGCAGTACAGGCAAAATATGCTCAAGATGTTTACGAGCGGCAATTTCTGGTACAACCCCTCCGTATCTGGTATGATCTTTTATTTGGCTGGAGATGATGTTGGATAAAACACTGTTGCCCTTTTCAACAAGAGCGATAGATGTGTCGTCGCACGAAGATTCAATCCCAAGAATCAGCATGATCAAGTCGCTCGAAAAACTCAGAGAACCTGGGCTCAATCGATTCAAACATCAAGGTTCTCAATGTCTCTTCTTCCATATTCCATGTAAAAATAATGGTGAGTGCTATATTAGGGATTAAAGGTAGTATTCGCTGAGGCCACTCAATAAAAACAATACCTCCCTCGGTAAGAACTTCCTCAATTTCGAGATCATCAAGACTGGTTTGTCCATCAAGTCGGTAGAGATCAATGTGAAAAAGCTTAGATGACCCGAAGTATCTATTCACAATGGTAAATGATGGACTGGTGACGGGTTGTTCATGAGGGATTTTTAAACCCCGGGCGACCCCTTGGACAAATGTTGTCTTTCCTGTTCCCATATCTCCAATTAAAGGTATACAATCGCCGGTTTTAAGATAAGCCGCCAAAGCTTCACCTGCTTGTCGGGTTTTTTCAGGTGACTTGGAAACCCATTGATAACGGTCGGCTCTCATTGACTATCGTTTACAAAAATATTGAAAATAAAAAAATACTCCTGCCCTCCCATTTCAGAAGGGCAAGAGGATGTTCTTAAGGCTGGATTTAGTTTTCCAGTTTTGACTTCAGATAATCAATGGCGTCTTGGACAACGACCATTTTTTCAGCATCTTCATCAGGAATTTCCACATCAAATTCCTCTTCAAATGCCATCACCAGTTCAACGGTATCAAGGGAATCAGCTCCTAAATCATCCGTGAAAGATGCTTCAGGAGTGATTTCACTTTTATCCAAACCAAGTTGCTCTGCTATTAAGTTTATCACACGTTCTTCAACTTCCATGCCTATTCTCCTTCTCGAAAGGGTTCCAAGTATATTCAAACAATCCTTTGCAAAAAAGCATCCATGCTGTCAACACTAGAAACAGAAATAATTTCACAGTCCCGCGAAATTCTTTTTACTAGATTTGACAGGATTCGTCCAGAACCTATTTCGACAAATGTATCAACACCTTGCGAAATCATGTAATAAATGGATTGTTCCCATTTCACGGGTGCAGTGATTTGACGGACAAGGGAATCCTTGATCGATTGAGAATCAGTCTGTAAAGTCGCGGCATCGGCATTGTTCACAATCGGAATTTCTGGTGGATTGATGTGAATATCCGCCAATTTTTCCTTCATAATTGCAGCGGCGGGGTCCATTAGTTTGGAGTGGAAAGGGGCACTCACGGGTAGGAGTATACACTTTTTTGCTCCTCGCTCCTTCGCAATATCCATCCCGCGATCGATAGCTTCTTTGTGTCCGGAAATAACAACTTGCCCCGGACTGTTGAAATTTGCAGCCTCTAAAATCCATCCGTTGGAAACATCGGTACATATTTGAATAACTTCGTCGGAGCCAAGTCCTACAATCGCTGCCATGGCACCGACCCCCGGGGGCGTTGCCATTTGCATTGCGTGTCCACGATCTCTAACTAATTTTACTGCTGTCGGGAAATCAAATGTATTAGCAAACCAATGGGCTGTGTATTCACCTAAACTATGACCCGCACAAAAAATGGGTTTTATTTTAACTCTTTCCTTCAATACTGTGGCGATCGCAGCGGAAACTGTCAGCAATGCCGGTTGCGTGTTGACCGTAAGATTCAGCGTTTCTTGCGGTCCGTTGAAGCATAAGTTTCGCAATTGCATGCCAAGTGTTCTATCCGCTACGTCAAATATTTTACGAGCTGACTCATAAGTGTTATAAATATCTGCTCCCATACCGACAATTTGCGAACCTTGACCCGGGAAGATATATGCAATTTTCATTACTCATCCTTTCTAAACATTTCCGGATGATCATTCATTAAAGATTGTATAATATCTGAGATACGTTGTGTCAGGTTAATTTCATAGCCCTGTTTGGCAAATGCGATCGCATGATAATATGCTGTTTCCTCCGCTTCACCATGACATACGATACACACACCATTTACTCCCAATAAAAAGGCACCCCCATATCGATTCGCATCAAAGCGATTCAGAATGAAATAGGGCGGTTTTCCGTTTTCAGTGTTATTTTGAATTAGCTGTATAAACATTTTAGCTAATCCTTCAGCAGATTTTAAAAGAATATTACCACAAACACCTTCGGTTACTACTACATCAGCAGTATCGAACCAGAGTTGATGACCTTCTACATTGCCGATGAAATTTATAGGCAATCTACTCAGCATCGCTTCTACATGTTGAAGTCGCTTACTTCCTTTTCCCTTTTCACTGCCGATATTCAGTAATCCGATTCGAGGCGTTTCGATATTGAAAAGATGTTTTGCCATGGAGGTTCCCATGAGTGCGAAATTGATCATATCTCGCATCGATACACTGACAGCCGCGCCGACGTCGAGTAGCAAGAATCGCGCGTCATTCAAAGCG
>JAFGJC010000029.1 GCA_016929305.1 candidate division CSSED10-310 bacterium
ATCATCGGAGATCGTAAACTGCGGATAAAGGCGATTGAGTGAGTTATTCGCTGCTTCGAGGGCAATTTCTCTTAATGAATTCCCCAGGATTTCATTCCCACCCCCCTGGAAAACCCTTGTTCCGGACAGGGCTTCATCCAATAATTCATTTATTTTATTTTCAGCATTCAGTTTTGTAGTTTCCATGGCGGAGCGGGCTTCAGCACCTTCCGGAGTATTAGGGATTCCTTTTATATCAAGAGTAGCTGTTGCGGCTTTATAATTAATCAAATGGTGCCGTAAATCGTCTGCAGACCGTTTTGGAAAAAATATGAATATCGTGGGAGACAGGTTCCCGGCGCCACGGGCATCTGCCCTTACGGAATTCTCGTCTATACTCCAACCGTTACGTATCCAGATATATATTTTCTGAAGGGAATCCGAAGGAAGCTGACTATCAAATATCGGGAAAATGTCCCGTGTTACTTTTGACGAACCTTGAATCAGGGTTAATTTTGTCAAGATTTCACCTATTTTCTTTCTGATTCGGTCATCACGTTCCGCTTCAATTCGATGTGTTTCATTCGCCAAATTGGCACGCTGACTCAGGAATTCATCATTCCATGCGGTACTCTCCTCTGTTTGGATACGGTATTCTTCTCCCACCTTCATTAACAATTCGCAATTATCAAGCAAACCAGGAAGTTTGCTTCGCAACGCACTTGAACCTTCGGTCAAATCCTGTATCAGTAAATCAGCAAGAATATCTACCGAAGCCTTTATCCCGATTTCTTCATTGCTGCTTCCGAGTTTATTTATAAGAAATACCAATCCGCACGCGCGCGCCATCAATTTTTCATCTTCGTTTCCCTGGTTCCAAATCAATGTTTTTTCATGGACCCTTCGTGGTAAAATTCTCGCCTGAAGTAATCTTTCTGCTGAATCAAAATAAAGATAATCAGCTGGCACCACAGAACCAAGAGAGTTATCCAGATTGATCTGAATAACTTTATGAACCATACTGAGCTGATTACGAAGCTGACTGTCTGTTCCTGTTTGGTCTAGGACCCGTAATGTGTATTCCCAAAATCTTCTCCGTACTGGCAAGATAGGATAATCCTGTGAAAAATAAGGTACATCATTTTGTCTGTGTCCTATCGATGTTGTAGAAAGATGTCTTGATATTTCTCCGAGATTTTTCTGCATCATTTGTTCTATAGAAGATTTCGATTCCGGCCTTTTTGCAAGAATGACTTTTCTAATAACCGTGTCTACATCTGCATCTGATAATTCTATGCGTATGGTAAAGCGTCCTTCGAGTTTTTTCAAATTGCTTGTTCCTGTCACAGCGGTTTGACCGGTACCTATGAAAAGCAGCTTTCCGCCAATATTTTTGCAACAGGATTCCACAGCTTCCTGGACTTCAATAGAGCGTTTACTGTCTTCTCCGATATATTGCTGGACTTCATCAAGGACTATCAAAGTTAACGGGAATTTCCCGTCCTTCTGCAAAGCATTCCTAATTGCTTTTATCATGTCATCATTTGATACATCCTGAACATACGGATATAAATTGTTCAATGTTTCCACGCAAGCCTGATGTGAAACAAACAGATTTGATTTGACTTCAACCAGGGCTTCATGTAAACCTTCTGCTACATAAAAATTATCGAGTTCTTCATTCCAATCAAGACCTTTCTGTTTAATATGACTTTTTATCTTGTCATATATTTTTTCCTGCCTTAACCACATAACAAATCTTGCAACAGGATATTGCTCCGGAAGACCTGTGGATTTGAAAATAATTCTTAATAATGCCAGGCGGACACTGCCGCTGGCGCCGGCACCTAAAGTACCTGATGCTGCATGAAGCCCTCCGTATCGTTTGGCCTGAATAGTAAGTTCGGCGAGTAGGTCCTTTATACTTTGAGGAAGATTGGCGATTCCTCTAGCCGTAGCTCCGTCTGAAAATTGCGTATCTTTCCATAAAGCACTAAGCATTTTAACCAGATGAGATTTTCCTGATCCATAAAACCCGCTAACCCAAACACCGGGTTGTTGAGCTTGATTAATATTTTTTAAATACGTTTCAAGGATATGACGCAAGCCTTTTTCATATTGACCTTCGCAGACAAATGTATCAAGCTCATACCGCAGAACTTCCTGAGTATCATCATTTACACTTGCAACACCTTCGTTTACAAGTTTTCGAGTGGATGGATCTCTCAAATAAATGTCTCTGTTTTTCATTCTCAACCCTCTCTATTAAAAATCTTTATCCGCAGTAATTGGAACGGCCAAATAATTCCAACCGTCATATCCGTCGAGTAATCTGTAATTGTTATTTTCATAGCTGCCAGGGAAAAAAACCAGCAACCTTCCATTGACTTTAGGGGCGATTTTATCAACAACATCCTTTACTTTGATCAATCCAAAAAGAGAACCAACGCCCTTTAAGGCGACGACATAATTTTCGCTAATTTTGTTTTCGTGGATATTTATATCAAATTGCTCACAGATATAATCCAAATATTTAGGAAGTAAAGTTGAAAGTAAGTGAGGTTTCTGAAAATAGCTCTTTAAATATCGTTGGATCGAAAGCCACTGTGCAAAAGTATCTGTTAAATCAAACACATTCCACTCATGTCCGAC
>JAFGJC010000329.1 GCA_016929305.1 candidate division CSSED10-310 bacterium
GAGAAAGCGCCGAAATCAACCCGTCAACAACAACGGCTGTATCCTTCGCCATCTCAATCAAAGATTCGATCGCATCGAGCCGGCCAATCAAGTTGACATCGTGCTGCAACTGAAACAGAGATTCCTTCTGTGATTTTTTAAAATCTATTTTCTTCAACAGAATATGAGCCGGATCAAAGAGTACCATCGCAGGTTCGACGTCAGCAGGTAATCGAAAAGTGTGAGACCGGGATTCAAGGAAAATTTTGTGATACCTGGCAGAACCGTTAGCAACGATCTTGATGTCCACAGGAAATTTGAAAATCGGTGCCACACTCTCCTGAATCTGTTCAATATTCAATATAACTTGTTTATCAAGCTGATTCCACTCATAGCGCACACTTAGAGATGGATATCCGCCATGGTTCAGCCATTGATCGAAAAACCATTTCAAATCCTGCGCTGTTACAGCCTCGACTACCTTTACGAAATCATCTGTTGTGATCGATTGAAACGCGAATTGGCGCAGACATGTACTGAGTGCATTGAAAAACATTTCATCGCCGATCTGGTTCCTCAGCATATGCAGAACAAGACTTGCCTTTTGGTAAGTCACATGCGAAAACATCTCTCTGGGGTGAGTATAGTAATAATAAACGATTGGCTGCATGAAGTCCTGATCTTCAGACCGGAAATATGCGTTACGCTGTAAATAAAGCGCAAACTTCGCGGCATCATCTCCCTGGTCAGCCTCAGTGAAAAGAATTTCGGCATAAGTGGCAAATCCTTCATTGAGCCAGATGTGCGGCCAGCTTTTACAGGTCACAAGGTTCCCGAACCACTGATGTGCCAGTTCATGTGAAACAAGCGCATCGCAATTTCTGTCCAGATGCGTTCTGCTGTCATGCATGATCTCATCAGACATCGTGGTCGCCGACGTGTGCTCCATACCTCTTGAGATATATCCATTTATCAGAACCTGGTCATATTTTTCCCAAGGGTAGGGATAATCAAATAACCCAGAGAAAACGGCCATCATTTCCGGAGTCTTACCGAAACAACAGGCGGCATTTTCGAAATTATCCGGATAAACATAGTAGTTCACTGGAATGCTTTGATAATAATCAGAAACGACATGAAATTCTCCGGCGGCAAATGAGATCAAATAATTTGCATGCGGTTTTGTCTGCTTCCAATGAAATGTTTTGGTTCGGGTCTCCGGATTGTGATGGATTTCAATCAGAGCTCCATTGGAAACAACTGTTAATTTTTCATTCACAGTTGCTTCAATTTCGGATGTCAGTTTGTCGTCAGGAGCATCATAACAGGGATACCAGTAGCGTGCATCAGTAGGTTCGGAATGGGAATAAACCTGAAGATGTTTACCATCCAACTTTTCTGATGGAATGTTGAAATAGACACCCTTTTGAGGTTTTGTAACATAGCTTACGGTTAGCTGTAGCGTATCCCGGGGTGAATAACTATCATCCAGATCAATATAGATTTTGTTTGAATCCGAATGAAACCGAACTGCCTCGGACGAACTTAACAAGACATTCCTGATTTCCATCTCTTTTGCATGGAACTGACATTGGCTGAATTGGGAATCAAGAGGTACAATTGTCAGGGTTGCAATGCCTGTCAACGTTTTTTCCCGTTCATTCAGTAATAGCTGGAGACCAATATGAAGCGTATCATAATTTCTTTTAATATAGGAAGAAGATAAAACAAATTCTGCGTCAAAGAAGATAAAAAAAACCAGAATTGCTACAGCATTTCGAAAATTATAATAAGACCCTGCTCTCAAACGCATTATAAAGCATCATTGTCCATAGATAGCATTTTATTATCTTTCATATCATCGGACAGATCCGCACTATACCCCTCAAACCTGTTCCTTCCCCGCTTCTTTGCCTCGTATAGGGCTATATCGGCGAATTCCAGGAGTTCATGAGCGTTATACGTATCTTCCAATAACGTGGAAAAGCCCAAAGAGATAGTAAGCTTTTTATAAGGAAGCTTCTCCTGTTTGGGAAAATCGCTTTTTTCAATGGTTTTCCTCAATTTTTCCGCAACCTGGTAAGCATGTTCCTTGTCAATTTCCGGCAGAAGGAGAATGAACTCTTCGCCTCCATACCGTGCAAGTATATCCGCTTTTCTGATGTTATTCTCAAGTAGTTGGGCAACCCTTTTTAAAACTTCGTCGCCAAGCAAGTGACCATTAATATCATTGTACTTTTTGAAGTGATCAATATCAATCATAACAGCTGTCAAAGGACGTTTATATCTCTTGGAACGAGTGACTTCACGTTCCAGGCGTTGTCTGAAATAACGTCTGTTATAGATCCCAGTTAATTCGTCAGTTATTGATAATTCCTTTGTCTTTTTAAACAGCAGCGTCTGTTCAATCACATTTGCGACTTGTACTGCCAGCTTTAGCAGTAACTCGATCTCAGAAGGCGAAAAAGCATTCACCTGTTTGCGGCATAAACTAATGACGCCCAGTGGTGCGCATTTTTCCGGAATCAAAGGTATGCTTAAAAAAGAGCCGTTACGGGAGGAATTAAAATTATTGAAATACGAATATTTTGTTTCCGCGCTTAGATCGGAAATATAGATGTGCTTCTTACGCTTAAGCGCAGCATAAAAAATATTTTTCGCCTCAAGACGCGGCGAAGAGTTGCGTAATGCAGTCCTCAAGCCGTAAGATGCAACGATTTTCAAATTGTTTGTTTTCTCGTCCAGCAACATGATGGAGAGCTCGTTAATCTTGAAATTCTTTTTATATAATCGCTTTACCGATTTTAAAACTTCGTTAAAATCGAATGTGAGGCTCAGGGCAAAGCTGATCTGATACAAAGAGTACAACTCAATGAGTCTCTCCTGTAATTCGCTGTTCAATTCCTCAAATTGAATGCACTTTTTCTGAAGCCCTGAAATTCTGTCTTTCAAATGATTCACTGTATCAGTCATAAAAAATATTTCCAAAATCCATTGATATTATAATAA
>JAFGJC010000330.1 GCA_016929305.1 candidate division CSSED10-310 bacterium
CTGCCCAAAGTAAAGGCAGAGATTATCCAGAAAAAGAATCGGACTATCGAACGGCATTTCAGAGAGACATCGATCGTATAGTCCATTCAAAAGCATTCCGACGATTGGAATATAAAACACAAGTATTTGTCAATTATGAGGGTGATCACTACCGAACGCGACTGACGCATACATTTGAGGTCGCTCAAGTGGCAGAAGCCATTGCGAAATCCTTAAATCTCAATATTGATCTGACAAAAGCGATCGCTCTCGCCCACGATCTGGGTCATACACCATTCGGTCACGCTGGAGAAGAAATTCTCAATCGTTTGACGCAAGATGTCGGTGGTTTTGAACACAACCGTCAAAGCTTGAGGGTTGTTGAGATGCTCGAAACACGCTATCCTGACTTTACAGGCTTGAATTTGACGTGGGAAGTCCGGGAGGGTTTGCTAAAACACTCAAGCATTTATGACCATCCATGTATCGACCGCTTCAATGCAGATAAATATCCCACACTCGAAACACAGGTTGTTAATCTTGCAGATGAACTCGCATACCTTTGCCATGACCTGGATGATGGTATTCGCGCTAAGATCATAAACATAAATGATTTTAGAAATACTTCTCTGGGAATGAAAGTAATGGCATCTTACCTGAATGAGGATTTACTCGACGATCTACTTCGATATCAGACAGTAAGATCGCTGAAAAATATGTTGGTACTCGACGCTCTGATTGAAAGTGACCGTAGATTACGATCCTCCGGCGTTGAATCATATGATGACGTGGCAAATTATTCCGAATTGCTTATTGGCTTTTCCACAGAAACAAAAAATTTGACTAAGGAGCTTTCTGACTTTCTACTGGAGATGTTCTATTTGAATCATCGGATTGTCAGAATGACCACAAAAGCAAAATGGTTTCTTGAGGATTTGTTTCATCGCTATTCTCAAACCCAACGGCTTCTTCCGGAAAAAATCCAGACATTGATCAAACAGTCGAATGAACCGGCGAAACGCATCATTTGTGATTATATTGCTGGAATGACCGATAGATTTGCACTGGAAGAATACCGGAAACTTGTGGATCCCAATACACTTGTATGACGCCACGTACGCGGAAGCATCCTGTGTGGCGATTTCTTAATTACACAAAAGGGATTATACGGCTTACTGGAGTTGAGGCGGGATCGGACCCAAACGCCACTTGAGAATCATATTTCCTAAAATCGAGTCACAACTTAAGCGGAAACATTTAGTTTCTTTGCATATCAATGGTCGATTGCGGCTATCATACATGGGAAAAAAAACTTTATAGGTCTGTCGGCCATGCGAAATGAAATCTGCATAATACCATTCTTCTTCAGGACTTACCGTAAAACGTTCTATTCGAATTGGTGTAACCGGTCCACCGGTGTCGCTGAACAACCGAATTCGCCATATCGGGTCCGTTCCGGTAAGAACCGCCCAGTCTCTCTCATGACAGTACAAACCCAGAATGAATTCATGCCCGTTACGTAAGCCGACCAATTCTCTCTGGATTATGATATCGAGATACGCCGTGTCGGGTGAAGTCTGGTTTCGATATCCGTGGATGTATGCTTGTCTGACTTCCCATGAACGATACACCGCATTCAAATCAGCAATGCTGATCAGATCCCGGTGTATTTCATCATGTGCTTGCCAAAGACGGATGGCATCATTGTAGTCTGCCATTAGATAAACATCATCGTCGGGATAAGCAAGATAACGTGGCGGATAACAACTTGCAACGACGATAAGTATCAGAAGTAACCCGATTAATTGCAGAGTAAAAACAGTATGTTTCACATGTTATTCCCCCGCTTTTTGAGTATTCGTCAACGTCCGCTGCAATGGCTGACCCGAAAAATCAGTAATCTGATAATCCGGTGGAATTTCCGGTATGAACATACCGGTAGACGGTTGACTCTCAAAATTTTCAAATTCAAGATAATTCCTGTTCCCAGCCGCATCGAAAATACTCATCGAAAATGCTGGCATTTCCCGGAATCGGTTGAAGGATATTTCAACCTGGCGAAATCTGCCGTTTTCCGTTTTAGGCATAAGTTTAAAATGACAATATGCTTCTTCGCGAGGAGGTATGACATCAACGGTATATTCGGTGTGCCAGTCATAAAAATCCGTAAATATGGCAAGAGGGGACCATATGGTTGAATTGTTATCCATCGGTTCCATCATTGCCTGTTTGTCTTCCGGCAACACCATGATAACGATATTGCCATCAGAAGCGAGTATATTTTTGGGAGGAGTTTGATAATCCCAGCGGAATTCGTTCGGTTTTTTAAATACAACCGATCCGGAATTGTGAACTATCTGTCCCGAAGTACTATTTTGCAATTCCTGTGTGAATGACATACGGAATGAATCATAAGCTCGTATTTTATCCAGATATTTTTGAAGTTCATTGGTGTTACAGGGTTCATCCGTCATGGCCGTTCCTGCGCTCAATATTAAAATCACGATCAGCAATAGAATCGTGCTTATACGTCTAATCAACATCATCATACACTCCGTCCTCTTCGATTTGATGCAAACGATCCAAATATTCCTCCCGGTCTACGAGTATTTCTCTGGGTTTTGAACCTTCGTGAGGACCAACAATACCATTAAGTTCCATGGTGTCGATCAATCGAGCTGCTCGGCTGTGACCGACCTTCAAACGTCTTTGAAGCATGGAGATGGAAGCTAGATTTGTGGTAAGGACAAGTTTTACAGCTTCATTGTACAGAGGATCTTCGAAATCACCATCCATCACCATATTCTGAGCCATCGATTCAAATATCGGCTCTTCCTCAATCCGCACCGCCTGATCTTTCAAAAATCTAACAACCTGTTTGATCTCCCGATCAGAAACAAATGCAGCATGTAACCTCAGAATCTGTGATGTGCCGGGTGGAATGAATAAGCAATCACCCATACCTAAAAGCTTTTCAGCCCCAATCGCATCCAAAATGGTGCGTGAATCAATTTTCGATGCAACTTGAAAAGCCAACCGGCAGGGGAGATTTGCCTTGATGACTCCCGTGATCACGTCGACCGATGGCCTTTGTGTCGCTATAATCAGGTGAATACCTGATGCTCTTGCCATCTGTGCCAATCGCTGAATTGCTTCTTCAATATCCGTTGGTGCAGTCAGCATGAGATCCGCGAGCTCATCGATCACAACAATTATGTAAGGTAATGGTGAATAATCACCGTCATATCCAGGATCTGTAACTTTTTTATTGAATTGATCAATATTTCGAACACCCAGCTCCGCCAGCTTGTGATATCGCTCGTTCATCTCCGCCACAGCCCATTTTAAAGCCTCCGGTGATTTTTTCACGTCGGTGATCACCGGTTCTCTTAAATGGGGAATGCCGTTGAAATCGGACAATTCCAGCATCTTGGGATCTATGAGTATGAAACGGATTTGATAAGGTGTCACTGAAAATAAAAAGCCACACAGGATCGAATTGATACACACACTTTTTCCGGATCCTGTCGCTCCTGCAATCAGAAGATGAGGCATACGTTTCAAATCCGTGATATACGGTTGCCCTGCAGTGGTTTTGCCGAGTGGTATGGACAAAATTGACCGGGAGGTCGCCGTTCGGAATTCTTCGGATAACAACAAATCCCTGAGATGTACCGTTTCCCTCTGATTATTCGGTATTTCAACACCCAATGTTGATTTGCCCGGGATCGGTGCGACGCGCAACCCGTAACGTGATCGCAAACCTAGCGCCAAATCATTGGATAAACTCGTTATTTTCGAAATTTTTATGCCGGGTGCTGGCTCGAATTCAAATCGAGTGATCACCGGTCCAGGACAGACTTCGGTAACTCGACCTTCTATGTTGAAATCTTTTAATTTCTGTATCAAGGTCTCTGACTTTCTGAGAAGTTCTGCTTCACTGTCCCTTTCAATCTGTTCACTCGGTTCATCCAGCAATTCCATGGGTGGTTTCTGATACAATTCAACATCCTGAGGAGAGTGATCTCGTAAGGTTTCTTCTTCCTCGACGTCATCTTGTTCAAACTCATCCATCTCCTGGAATGGCAACATGGGTGTTTCTACGATGGTCGGCGGTTTTATCTCCGTCGCCTCCTCAATTTCATTTTCTTCAATCTGTTTTTGGCGCTTAGCGTCCAACACCATAGCTTTCTGCTCAGCTTTGAATTCTTTTTTAAGGAGCCGTCGCTCTTTCCAGGTTGAAAATCGCTTGCAGCACGAATTGTAAAATCTTGTCAGTAAATGCAGAAGCGAGTGTTTGACCCTTTTTGATAACATGTAATAGGAAATATCAGTAATGATCAATACGGCGATCAGCACCAGAGCGAATGCCAGGATTTTACTTCCCCATGGCCCGAGGAATTCTTCGGTGATCGCATTGATACTTCTGCCAAGTATCCCTCCAGATAATTTTATGGATGATTTGAGTGAGACCGGGGCGGTAAGATCCGAAACCAGTGAAGCGAGAAAGGGTATCAATACTATCATGCCAATCAGCCGCGATATCCAACGCTCTACTTTGCGGTGACGAAACATCATTACCCCAATAAGCAACAGAAACAACGGGAATAATAGTGCTATAAACCCAAAGATTGTCCAGAATTTTTCAGAAACAATTTTTCCATATTCACCGCAGATATTGTCACCCTTTAAAAAAAGACCAGTGCCTGAAAGCAGGGCGATAAAAATGAATATGGCAGCAGCGCTTAGTAAAATACCGGTTGACTCATAAATCCATTTCATATGTCTGGGGTCGGATAGCCGGTTCGAAGTTTGTCCGTAATCGCTTTTTCGATTTTTGCTTTTCTTGGGAGAATTTTTTGATGTTGCCACGAATCCTCCAGAACACCTGCAGATTCATCATGATCTGTATGGCTGATTGTATGTGTTTGTCAAGGATATGACAACTGTTATTTCTATATCAGAGTGGAATGTTACAACAGTGAAAACCATTCATTTGCCATGACGGTATAACCTTCGTCATTGAAATGAGCCCAGTCTCCCTCATAATAATATTCGGGAAGCTCTAACGATCCTTCCAGAAAAGCCTCTTCCATATCAGCCATAAGGACATCTTTTTCAATAGCAAGTTCACGAAGATCATCATTGATCTCATCAACCTCATCCTGGACATAAGCTCTATCAGATTCAGGATTGATAGGTGGAAGTACAGTTATCAGAGGGATGGCATGATAGGCGCGGATTGTATCGACCATATTCCCGACATGTTCCTTTACATGACAGTCGAAGTTTTCACATCCGGGTGCACCCGGATCAATGGCATCGACAGTTCCGAACATGATAAGTACGTATTCCGGCGCATGAGTTTTCATGGCCATTTCCAGTTTTTCCTCCCCAGTATATGCATGTCCTCCGGGAAACCAGGACCTGTTCTGCTGACATAATACCTCCACCTGATTTCCGTACTGGCTGCGAAGCAATGTTCGTAAAATCGGCGGATATCCCGCAAATCCGGTTCCAAACGATTCAGATCCGTAACCGCCCGTGATCGAATCGCCATAAGCCATGTACCGGTAGGAGGCGATTTTCAGAAAATCGAAAGAAGGACTGAAGCTGCCATGATTGGAAAAAGTATCCACTGCGGCAACTCGCCATTTAAGCTGGCCGTAGAAAGCATTCCACATGTCTTCCGAAACACCATAATCTCCAAAATCAAGATAACAGTTAGGAGTGCTGATATAGTTCAGTCCCTCAGTAAATGGCGTCATCCCGTACATGATCTGAACATGGTAAGTGATAGCACCATCAACAGGCTCCCATTCCAGATCCGGCATGAGGCACTCTGTTGGAAATCCCTCATGGTTTTCGGGTGAAAATGGCGCAGGTTTATCAATAATTGTCTTTGAAAAAAAATAACTCTCGGTCATGGGCGTCGGAACATCTCCGCTTTCAAATCCCCAAACCCGCCAGTAAAAGGTTCCAACGATATCATTCCATACATCCGGGTCACCGTTTTCATTAAGATCGATACGGGTGGAATCGATCGAAAACCAGCCATAGGTATTCATGAAATCAGCATCAGCTCCAATTTCAACACCATACGTTTCACATGTATCCAAAGGTGTCCAGCTTAGCACTGGCATTGGATCATCCACACCGAACCTGGCATCCTGACCAGGGGAGAGAATGCGGGGTGCCGGTGAAACACTTTTCGACATTTCCCACCCATCACTCCAATCTGTCCATTTTGTGGCGCTGAGCTGCGCTCTGACTCGCCAAAAAAGACGAAAACTGGAATCATCCCATGTCGCTTGAGAAATGTAATTCGACAGGTCAAACCCGCTCTGAGTGCATTCAATCAAGAATTCATCAGAGAAATCCGGCAAAAATGCAAAGGATATCTCATACCCAACAGCTCCTGTAACTGAAGAAAATGTATAGGCTACTATAGGATCACCAGCAGTAAAACGCGCGCCGTCAACCGGCTCAATCAATTCAGGTGAATCGGCAGGGGCCGTTCTAAAAAATTCCATATAACTGCTGTGTCCTGGTTGTACAGTAACACTCAACATGGCAAAGCAAAACATGCTCCAGATGAAATATTTTTTTGTTAAGCCATTTGTCAACATTATCTC
>JAFGJC010000331.1 GCA_016929305.1 candidate division CSSED10-310 bacterium
GTGAATGATAAACCAACAGGTACCGTTGAGGTTAAACTTAATGCATGGGGTGTTCCTGAATATATCATACATGAAAATGTGGCGTGGGATTTTATCCGTTTTGACAGCGCCGTTGAGCAAAGGTTGTCAGAGACGGATATTATCTGTTTTGGAAGCCTGGCACAACGGAATAAAATTTCTCATGAATGTATTGTAAGAATGCTCAGAACTGCCGGTCCGGAGACACTGATCGTATTTGACATAAATCCACGTCAGCATTATTACAGCAAAGAGATTATTGAAAACTCACTTCAATTCTGTCACGTTCTGAAGTTAAATAGTGAAGAGTTGCAGATTATTTCAGGTATGCTTGGACTTACTGGCGATAGCGAAGAAAGCAGGATAACTGAACTTATAAAACGCTACAATTTGCAATTGTTGGCTTTAACCCATGGAAGTGAAGGAAGTTTACTTATGACCCCTTATGAAAAAAGCCTTCTGCATACACCAATAGTACAGGTAAAAGACACGGTAGGTGCAGGAGATTCATTCACCGCCGCGATGATTGTAGGCTTTGCAAAAGGTGAGCCACTAACTGAACTCCATCAAAAAGCAGTTGATATCTCTGCATATGTTTGCACACAGGATGGGGCAATGCCTGAATATAATGAGATACAAATTCTTAAATATCATTATTAATGGAAGATATAAATAAGCAAATTGAACCGATCGATCCTGAATTAGTCACAAAATTAGAATTGCCTGATGGCACTCTGATGCCCCAGGCTGCAATGGGGACCTTTCATTCCGACAATCCTGACCTGATGGAGAGAATGGAAGATATCGTTGTTGAAGCTATCCGGTTGGGATACAGGCATATTGATTGTGCCACTGCCTACCAGAATGAAGAGGTTGTTGGAAAAGCGATCGCAAAGGCGATTAACACAGGTTTGGTAAAAAGAGAGGAATTATTTGTTCTTTCAAAGTTGTGGAACAAGCACATGCATCCTTCTGAAGTTATTCCTGCCTGTGAGGATTCGTTACGTATGCTTGGTCTGGATTACCTGGATCTCTATGTGGTTCACTGGCCATGGCCGAATTATCATGCTCCCGGGGCATCCGGCGATTCGGTAAACGATAGTGCAGTACCTTATATCCATGATGAATTTATGAAAGTGTGGGAAAAGATGACGGAGCTAAAGAAGAGCGGTAAGGTAAAGAACATTGGAACATCCAATCAAACGCAAAAAACCATGGAGCTCTTGTTAAGAGATACCAACGATTTGAACCGTCCTGTATATAATCAAATGGAGCTACATCCATTATTTCAGCAACAAGAACTTGTCAGGTTTTTTATTAAAAATAATGTTATTCCATCAGGTTTTATGTCATTGGGTTCACCACGTCGCCCCGGCCGTGATCGTTTTCCCGAACATCAGGCAGACATGCAGCACCCGGTGATTCAGCGAATTGCGAAAGAAACCGGTTTGACGCCTCCCCAGGTATGTCTGGCCTGGGCACATCAAAGAGAAAACCACGGGGTAGGATATGTATCCATGGCCGAGCGATCAGAGTGGATCAGGTCGAACCTGGAATCAGCAACAAAAGATTTACTCAGCAAGGAACAGTTTGAAGCCATTGATGGTGACGGTACAGAAGAGAATCCGGGAATAAATACCAATAACCGTTTGATCTGGGGACAGGTATTCTTCTGGCCTGAGGCACGTGTTCTCGGACATGACAGGGATATGCTCTGGAATGATACCCAAATTTTTGAAACACGGGGTGATTATGAAAAATTCAGGGAAGCTTTGGGTGAGTTTTACAGGGTATGGAAGGATAGTGCAGTTGATTTGCCAATTAGGTTAGCAACTTGAGAATAATGATATACTTGTAATAACCTGGGATAAACATCCTAAATAAAACAACAGATTTTTAACTAAAATTTAATGACATGAAACAAAAACTACTAGTAAAACTTATCTTATTCTCTGTTCTGCTTGTTTCAATTTGTTCGTGTAGAGAAAGTTTCGAATTTGAGGACTTTGATGATCTGCTGATTGTCAACCAGATTCCAAGTCCTGATTTCGATGAGCTAAATGCCATTTCAGAATTAGAAATGAGTGCCTTCAATTTAAGAAAAGCCTTAAGCGATGCGGAAGGAGATCCCTTTGACATTTTGGGTGTAAGCAGTGGAAATCCCAATGTAGCTACACTGATTTTTGATGATCCGAATGTGCTATTTTCAGAAGTTGGAATAGGAACATCAACAATTTCAATTAAGGTTGATGATGGCACGGAAAGGGAAGATATTGAAGTGTCTTTTGACCTTGTGATTGCTGAAGCAGATCACCAGGTAACGATTGTTTTCCAAAGTATTCCAAATGACAGTGAATTTGAGGAAGTCGAAGGAATCGGGGGATCATTTGCATATATCGAAGGGTCTGATGGTACTGAACTTACTGTCAATAACTGGGTACTGGAAGTTGAAACTGATGAATTTGCAGCATTTGAAATTTCATGGGATGAACCAATTGATCTATCATCAGATGCAACTTTCAGTTTTGAGTATTCTGAACTTAACGATCCAATTTTCGGTATCGGGATATTTGA
>JAFGJC010000332.1 GCA_016929305.1 candidate division CSSED10-310 bacterium
AAAGATTTTATTGCCTTCACACCTTCGCGTAATAATGTTTCCCGATTATTCTTGTCTTTAAGAGCTAATCGGCGTTTGGCTTGAGTATTTGTGGAAACAGCCATTCCCTTTCCACGCGAATTACCTACAACATCGAAAATGGTACAAGCTTTCTGCGAAAGTGATATTGCGGTTTTGTAATTTTCCTCTTCACCTTCATAATCAATATAAATTGATGACAGTGTGTTTAGTGCATAGCCAAGAGTGGAAGTAAACCTGTGGTGAATAATCAAGGGTAGTGCTGATTCGATATCTGTAATGGCTTTATCATATTGACCCAATTGACTATAAACGAATGCCCTGTTTGTTCTGATCGTAATTTGTTCGTAATGTATCCCGCATAATAACGCTTTTGTTAGCCCTTCATCATTGTAATATTTTGCTAAATCAAAATTTCCTTGTGTGCGATAAAGGTAACCCAATAAGCGATAAGTAAAAGCAAGAACATAGTTGCTTAGCCATCTTGTCTCTTCATCCATATCCGTAGATTCTTGCTGAGCAATCAATTCCTCAGATTTTTCAAGAAGATGAATCTTGTCATCATTGGGGATATCCAGGTAAATTGAGAGGTTCGCTTGCCAGACGTTGAAGAACGCGAGCAATACCTGTCTTTGCTGTGTGGAGAATATCTTACGTTGAATTTCACCGAGAACTCTATTGAACTCATTTAGAAGTACTTGTGGAAGTAGTTTCAGTGGAGTTTGAGAATGAATCTGCAGAATGGGAAATATTTCTTTAATCCATTGTGAATAGGTGAATGACTGGTTTTCAGTCGGTGAAGCCAGATACTTCTCGGCTTCCTGGGAAATGTGATGCAAGGACACCTGCATATTATTGCCATGTGAGTCATGTAGATAGCGAACGAAGTGCCGAAGTGCCAGGAATGGTTTTTCGTCTCTCTGATCCCGAAACATGTAATAAAGAATATCTCCACGTCGTTTTCCTCGGTGTGTAGACAGTTCTTTTAATTCGATAACCAGATCTTTAATATCCTCATGTGTTTCTTCTATGCTGTTCAAAAGTTTTTCATTTTCGAGGTGCGGGAGGTCGTGTTTGATGACTTCTGCCAGTGTGCCATACCGATACCATAAGTCTGGTTTCGAACGATCTTCCTTTGTATAGGCATAGTCCTCCATCATGTCATAGACCAGGTCATGCAGGAAATAGACAGGTTCTTTGCCTTTCTCTTTGCGGACTTTGACAAATACTTTTCCGCTGAGGTCTTCCAGGATTGTTTTCGCGGTCCCCGCATCATCCAGGTTTATTTCCGTCAACAATTTCGCAGTTAACCCTTTTCGGGCTGCCCCCAGCCAGCGCAAGGGTTCTGTTGTATCAGCATCATCCGTAAGCAGTTGTCCAATTATCTTCGCATCGAATTCTTCCAGGCTTTGCTGCTTTGCAACTAACTCCTTCAGTTTCTTTTTTTGATCTGATGTAGCGTGGGCATACATCTGGACATACAATGATATCCTGATTGGGTTGCCCTCGCAGGCATCGCTTAGGAGTGCTATGTCAGATTCATCAAATCCTTCCATGTCATAAGGTTCGATTATTGCATCAATGAATTTCTTTGAATCTTCGGGATCAAAGTTGCCAAGTTTAATGATCACATCTTTATCAGAATCCAACCCAAAACTATTCTTGATTTCAGGCCGGCCGGCGAAAACGGTGGTAGCATTTTTCAATGCTGGGATAAAGTCATTTCCAAACAACCAATCTTTTGCCGGGGTTTGATAATTTTCAACCGCCCAGGTTTCACCAGTGTCAAACAGCAAGACGACCTTTTGTTTCTCACCGAGTGTTTGCAGGGTTTGAATGAAGGTTTCCTTCAGGGTTTTTACTTTGCCTTCATACTCCTGGGTGCTGGCTCCGGTAAGTGGGAGATTTTCTAACTCAGTAAGGATGTCCTTGACAGGTTTAAATTCAGTCTTATGGTGTGGAAAACACTCGATCAATGATTCAATCAAACCCTGTTCATAATGATTCTCAATGTGGTACAGGTCGACATATTTTTCTGGAAAAAGCCTTTTTTCGCAAAACTTTTTGGGGTTATCGATCAGATATCTCAGCATGCGTGTTTTTCCCATGCCGCCATCACCAATCAGATAAATGATATTTACTCCGGTTTTCTCAAAAGCCTTTTGGATGTCTTTAATTTCATTTTCGCGGCCGATCATTTCGTCCAAATCTTTCCATTTTGTGTTACTCATTGGTACCCTCCTCTTTTTGGTCTTCAGTTGTTTGCTTGTCTTCATCCCCTATTGGGGTTTGTAGTTCCTTCAGATAGTATCGCAGCGGTTCGGCGATAAAATCATTGATGGTATAGCCAGCACCTTTATTCTTGTTGGGTTGGTACGACTGGAACTCAATGATATGGTGGTGCTGCAAGGTTTCATGTGTATTTCGGATTTTTCGCCGGTCCCATTTTTCATCCGATTTGAAGAAATCCGGTACTTCATAGAGCTCAAAGGGGCGGTCTTCCAATACGCATAATCGTTCCAGATA
>JAFGJC010000030.1 GCA_016929305.1 candidate division CSSED10-310 bacterium
TGCGGGAACAAGATACGACTGGACGATCTTGAGGAGATATTCCATTCCCAGCTAAAAAACTTCTTCCTTTCCCCCAAGGAAATTGAGGGATATCTCGGACAGGCCGACAAGGTTATCAGAGAGAAAGAAAAGCTTCGTGATTCAATCGCCAACGAACGAAAGCGGGTGAAATCCGAAATGGACAAGCTCTACGGATTATATCTGGACGAAAAGATATCCAAGGACGGCTTCGGTGAGCGATACCAACCGCTGGAGGAGAGGCTGCGCCAGATAGATGACCAGATGCCGGAACTGCAGGGGGAGATCGATTTCCTCCGAATACAGTACCTATCAAGCGACGAGATATTGCATGAAGCCAGAGATCTGTATTCCAGATGGAAACAGCTATCGTTCGATGAGAAAAAGAAAATCATCGAGACGATCACCGAGAAGATCACCATTGGCAAGGGCGACATTGAAATAAACCTGTGTTATATACCCAGTTCTTGGGAGTTGGTCACAAAAGGGCAACACATCCCCATGGTTGCGTTGCCTTTTTGCCAATCTATATTTCAGCCTATTTCCCGCTATCTGAATCATATCCAATCAATCCCAAAACCCTCGGCGAGCATATAAGGAAGAGACGGATGGATTCTGGATTACTCCAAAAAGACTTGGCTGAGATAATCGGTGTCGATGAGTGCACGATACATAATTGGGAATGCTCACATACAAGTCCACATCCGCTATTAATTCCGAAAATGATAGAATTCCTGGGATATAATCCAAGCTGTGAAAATACTGACATGGATTATCCCATATATTTGAGAGCATTTGGCGATCATATCAGGAAGAAACGGTTTGACGATGGCATTCCCCAGAGAGATCTTGCAAAACAAATGAAGGTTTCTGTGGACACTATCCGGGATTGGGAGATGGGACGAACGAATCCCCGGAACGATAATTGGGAGAAAATTGAAGAATATCTTGGATATAATCCTACATAATGATGACGGATATAAGCACAGCCGTCACCTACACTCGAAAAATGCTTGACATACATTTTCTGATGATGTACGCTGTAAGCGGACAAGTGATTAAGGGAAACCTATGAAAACATTTGGATCACACATAAGAAAAATAAGACAAGATAAAAAATTAGGGCTTAGGGAAGTCGCTACTTTTCTAGGTATTGCTCCGTCATATCTAAGCGATATAGAAAAGGATCGAAGAAATCCACCTCGAAATCCGGAAGTCATCAGAAAGCTTGCTCAGATTCTCGGTGAGAAGAGCGATTATCTTATGAACTTAGCCGGAAATCAGCAGGTTAACAAAATTCCTCCAGATATGGCAGAGGTTTTCTCTGAATATGGCAATGGCGCCGGAGCGTTATTAAGGACGATAAAACGCAAAGGATTGAGTAAAGACCAAGTAAGAAAATTGATAGAAAAAATTGACGAGATTGAAGACAACGAACCGTGAAGCCACTAATCTACATTTCAAATAAGGAAATAGAGATTGAAGCGGAAAAGCTCCTACACGAATTTGATTCAAGGGTCCTTCAAGCGCCTCAGAGAATTGATATAGAACAAATCTTGGAATTTTTAGAAGGAAAAGAAGAATTGCAATTTGATTATAAGCTACTGGGTGAGACTGAATCAGGAGAAACCGTAGCTGGTAAATACTACCCGATTAGTCATCAAATTCTTGTTGATCAAAATCTTTTCGATTCCGATGACAAGGTGAAACATAGAGTCTTGAGATTTACAGAAGCTCATGAGGTTGGACATTCTAGAATTCATAGAAAGTACTATTACAAAAACCCCAATCAATTGTCGTTGTTTACCGAAGATCAGTTTGAAGGAGATAGGCAAGAATTGATTACGCTGAATAGAACCGTGGAAAGAGTTGATCTTGAAGATGTAAGGAATCGAATAAAGGAAGAGAAGGATCTTGCCCGTGAAAGACAGGCTAATTGTTTCAGTTCAGCCCTTCTCATCCCCCAACTAACCCTTAAAATGTTATGGCAAGATCATTCCTTGGATTTACCTCTTGAAATACCTGAGCAGTATTTCGAGGAAAGCCTGGATTCAGCATCAAGAAAATTTAATGACTTCTTTGAAGTCAATCCAGTTGTGATGAAGATCAGGATTAAAAAACTAGGGTTTATCAGGATTGCGAATGCAGAAAAGAATCTTATAATCAATAATTAATTTTTTTTAACCAAACTGTTCGCTGTAAGCAAACAAGTGAAACAGTTTACTGAAAGGACAAAAAGAATGGGTATCAAAATTGGAAACTACAATTTCGACGGACCCTTTACCGATGTCAACAGTTTACGGGACCTCTCTGGGGTTTATGTTATTCTGTGCTATTCCAGCCAGATTACTGTTGTCGATGTCGGAGAATCTTCAAACGTCAAAACGAGGGTTGAGAATCACGATCGTAAAAATTGCTGGTCAAGAAATTGTTCTGGGACTTTGAAGGTCGCCGTGCTCTATACCACCAATATGCAACAGGCGGGAAGAATGAAAATAGAGCAGGAACTCCGTAGCCAATATAATCCCCCTTGCGGAGATAGATGAAATTGTTATGCAATTTGAATTTCAGCAACAGAAAAAACGTATTAAAAACGGGCGCCGTCAATATCGGCTCCGTTTTTAAAATCCTATAAAGAAAGGAGGTTCAAAGATGACGTACAGGAAAAAAAAGAACAGTGACACGTGGCACTGGTGCACCAACTGTTCAAAATGGCCGACATCTGATTACGACACAAGTTATTCAAAGCCATCTTCCGGCGAGCTTTGCAATGAGTGCAAAGCGAAGCAAAGTGCAGGAACCTGCAAAAACTGATTCTAACTCAAACACTCTCGAATGACCCTGCCCACTATGATGGGCAGGGTTTGTCAATTTATACGAATCTAAACTAACATCACCAGTTGTTCGGATGACCTTTACTTAAAACACTGTTTATTTGGCTTTTTGTATGAATCTCAAAAGAATCTAGTGGTAATTTATTTATGATATCCCTTGTCCTTCTTTTCACATCTACTTCGTCATAACCAGCTTCATGTAAACAATCCCAGTTTCTAACCCAATAACGTATTCCAGCTTTTAACAAGTAAATTCTTTCACTCCCAATTTCCTGGATTATGTCTCCATCATTCAGTTCACCGAATCCTTGTTGTTTCTCTGAATTACTCCATTTAGAAGCACACTGATTACACAACTCTCCATCGGTAGGTTTCGAAACTCTTTCTTCATAATTTTCGCTTGGCCAAAAAGAACACGATTTTGACCAATGCCAAGTATCTGCCCCTCTTTTTCTTCTGTATGTAATTGATAATTCAATTGTTTTTATTTCTATTTCTTCTGTAAAGGAGTCTTCATGAAAATTATTGCCGTATCGCCTAAATATCCATGGTTTTTCTTTGTAAGTTTTTAACGTTTTCTTACCCCACTTTTCTCGATCTGCTCTCTCGTGGCAATTTGCACATAAACATATAAGATTTTCAAGCCGATGGCTTTTAGATTCATTCCAAGGTATTATATGTGCTCTTTCTAGAGGACAACCCTCACCGCAAACAGCACATCGATGACCACTCTCTATCAAAAGCATTCTTTTTATTTCTGCCGGTATTTCTGGTCGGTTCGACATATCCCTCCTTTTAATTCCAGGCATTTGGTTTTTTTCCTCATTTGCTACCTTTTAGCCTTTGAAATGCCTGAATAATGACCTTGTTGAGCGCTTCTGCATATTCCGGCCGCGAGCGCAGTCAGTTCTGTTGCAACGCGAGCACTGATTCCGGAAGTGCGAGCACCGATTCCGGAGCCGCGAGCATTCATCGCATAGTATCCTTATTCTGATCACTCATCAGGTTAATCTACAGTGGTCTCTTGACCACAGGGGTTGAGAGCATTTGGGCTCTATGAGCCAAGGAGAATCACTGTATGAGGAAGATCAGAGAAGTCTTACGGTTGAAATGGTTTTGTGGATTAGGAGATCGAGATATAGCACAAAGTTGTGGTATTTCAAGGAGTTCCGTATCGAAATACTGTAATCGTGCAAAGACAGCAGGCCTGTCATGGCCGTTACCGGATACCATTTCCGATGATGTGCTGGAGCAAATGATCATCCAGACACCAAATTTAATAAAAGAAACGTCTGACGTGCCGGATTGGCCTACCGTTTACAAAGAGCTTCGGCGAAAAGGAGTGACACTGCATCTGTTATGGGAGGAATATCATGTCGAGCACCCGGACGGATATCAGTATAGCCAATTCTGCTTTCTGTATCAGAAGTGGCGAGAGGTCCTGGATCTGCCGATGCATCAGAATCATAAGGCCGGTGAGAAAATGTTTGTCGATTACTGTGGACAGACCGTCCCGATTACCGATCGTGAAAGCGGCACGATTCATCCGGCACAGATATTTGTCGCGGTCCTGGGTGCCAGTAATTATACCTATGCAGAAGCATTCGGATCCCAGAGTTTACCGGAATGGATCATGGCGCATATCAATGCCTTCCGGTTTTTTGGAGGGGTCCCGGATCTCATCGTTCCGGATAATATGAAATCGGGGATTCAGTTGGCCAATCGGTATGAACCGGACATTAATCGCACCTATGAAGAGATGGCCCGGCATTATGGGAGTGCGATCATACCGGCACACGTCCGAAAACCGAAGGATAAGGCCAAAGTCGAAAAAGGGGTACAGGATGTCGAAAGACGCTTGCTGGCCCCCTTGAGAAATCGGACATTCTTTTCGATTCAAGCACTGAATGAAGACCTTGAAGCCTTACTGTATGATCACAATCGTCGACCCTTCCAGAAAATGCCGGGATCCCGTTGGTCATTGTTTGAAGAAATCGACAAACCGGCACTCAAAACCTTACCTCGATATCCTTATGAATACGCGGAATGGAAAAAAGCCCGGGTGAATATCGACTATCATGTCGAAGTGAACGGACATTATTACAGCGTACCCTTTCAATGGGTCAATCAAAACATTGATGTCCGAATGACTGTCCAGGCTATCGAATGTTTTCATCGGACAAAGCGAATCGCCAGTCATCTCCGATCAGACCGGAAAGGGCAGTATTCGACCATCTCGGATCATATGCCCAAACGGCATCAGGAGTATGCGAAATGGACGCCGGATCGATTGATGGAATGGGCAGAAAAAACGGGAATCGAAACCCGTCGGGTCGTCGAAACCATTATGGCATCTCGCCCGCATCCACAGCAGGGGTTTCGTGCCTGTCTGGGGCTGATGAGATTGGGAAAAGAATACGGATCCGATCGACTGGAAGCCGCGTGCAAACGAGCGTTGCGAATGAATGTCGTTGGCTTCAAGAGTATCGATTCCATCCTGAAACGTAACCTGGATCAGTTGCCGATTCCGGAGGAAACGCCGGAAAGGCCCGCTATCCAACACGATAACATTCGTGGCCCTGAATACTACCGGTGACAGGAGATCCATCATGCTGCAGCAACCGTTGATTAACAAACTGATGGAATTACGTCTGGATGGAATGGTGAGAGCGCTTCAGGAACAGATGGAATCCTCTCAATATGAAGCATTTTCGTTTTTGGATCGCCTGGGTCTGATGATTGATCGGGAAATGGTCCATAGGGACAATAAACGGCTTCAAACCCGGTTGAAGAAAGCGCGTCTTCGTTACAACGCCACAATCGAGGACATCGACTTTCGAGCGCCGCGTGGCCTTGATAAGCAAATGATCTTGTTTCTGTCCAATTGCCAATGGATTCGTGAGCGTCAAAACTGCATTATCATTGGTCCAACCGGAGTCGGTAAAACCTATCTTGCGAATGCGTTGGCCAATCGGGCATGTCGGGATGGTTACACGGCACAGTATGCGCGTATTTCCGTGCTGGTTGAAGACCTGACAATAGCGCGTGCGGATGGCCGTTATCGAAGTCTGATGCACGCTTATGCCCGGACGGATATGCTGATATTGGATGACTGGGGTTTGATCGGAATGACAGAAGATGAACGCCGGATAATCTTTGATGTCATCGAGGATCGGGCGGAATTGAAGTCCACCATCATCGTCAGCCAGATACCGATCGAGAAATGGCACACCATTATCGGCGACTTCACCCTGGGCGATGCCCTGCTGGATCGAATCGTCCATTCTTCCCACAAGATCATCCTCAAGGGAGAATCCCTGAGAAAGAAGAAGAAAGCACTATCAGAATAACAATCAACGATGGGGACCCCGGTTGGGATCCCCATCCCCTTGGAAACTCTTGCAGGGGGCATTTCATCCCCCTGCACTCCCCGATCAGCTTTTTGAAAAAGCTGAGCAAAACTTTTTCCGGATTCTTTCAGATCCGGCGTACTGATCGAGACTTTTCCTTCGGATAAAACATCGCTCGCACCTTTCGGATTCGGTGCTCGCGATCAACCGGAACCGCTGCTCGCGAGCGCCCGGAATCGGTGGCCTACTCCTGCCGGAATATGCACGCTTCCCTTCTGAGACTTTCCTCATTGTTCCCAATAGCCTTGTAGTTCAAGTTAACAGTCCATCCCTTCACTTTTTGGTCTGTTTCCGAACTCCTTTTTGCTTCCTGCTCAAGATGGAAAATCAATCCTTGGATAGAGCTAGTATAATCGGCTCTATCCCGAAAGGCTGAACAAAGTTTCATTCAGAAACATGCATTACTCTATCCATTCCTTGAAATCCTAAGTTCGATAGATTTTGCCTCAGGGAGAGGATATATCGATTTCTCACCGCTCCAAGTTCTGTACCTCCAGATTCTAAATAACTTATCATTCGCTGGATGGTTTCTATGTAATTTGGCAACTGGTGGATTGCCTCTGGGAGTTCCAGCATGATAGATGTACATTTCCTGAGAATAGCTAATCCTTCATCCCAATTCACGAGACGAATGCAAAGATCGTGACCTTTGAGAATTAACGCTTGGATCCGAACCGACATAAGGCCATCTCTTTGAGATACTATTTTCAGAACCTTGTTTAAAAGACAACGAGCATCGTTAATACATTCCGTATGAAAAAGGCAATTTGCCTGGTTTAATTGGGAACACAAATATTGAGCTTCGTCTCCACAGAATTTCCAGCATCTTTGCGCCTGTTTGAAGCAATATAGGGCAATGTCATAGTCATTTCGAATCGCGTATTGACATCCAAGATTATGATACACTTCTGCGAGATCCCGGCCGCGACCTTGTCGTTTTAGTGATGGGATTAGTGAGAGATAGAGTTCAATCGATTTCTTGTTCTTTCCGAGTCGACCGAGAATGATCGCATGGAGCACCTTGGCATCTAATACGAGGGTTTGATCTCCTGACTTTTCCGCAAATTTAATAGCATGACTAGAGGCGTTTTGGGCTTTTCTATATTCACCTAAGGAATCGTGTATATCGGCAATATCAAGGTTGATCCTTGATACAACCCAAGTAGGAACCGGTGGGACGAGCCTTGATTGCAATTTTTTTAAGGCTGTTATTTTTTCCCGATCAGTATATCGAAACCTGATGAGATTCTCTTCAATCGTGAATCGAACTCTTGAGGGTATTTCATATCCGGATGCATGATCAAGAAAATTTAAAGACTGCTGAATGTTTCCAGAACAGAATAATATCCGTGTTAGAGCGAACAGAATTTCATCGCCTGAAAGACACTTGCAGGTTGCAAGGATTGATTCCCTAACATCGGGTATAGGGGAATCAATTGGATCATGAACATTGGCGTTTGAATCAATGCAACTAAGCAATAATTCCAAGAATTTTGTCGTATCTGCGGAAAACGTAATATCGTACCAGCTGTTATTCTTAGTCTTTTTGCTAAGCCTCCTAATGTGCGCTTCGACATCTTGGAGAGTGCATTCTTCAGACGAGTGCTGGATCCAAACAATCTGTTTGCCTGGCAATGCCTTGAGGGCTGGTATTATATCAAGTTTGTCACTACCAGAGTAACCAAGCACGAAGCACATTCGATTTTCGAGAGCTTTCATTAGCGCGGAATATCGCGGGATACTTAATCCTGTCGGTGATGGAGATCTTCCACGGCGCGTAAGATCCGAGTAAGAGCAAACAATGGTATTGGGACTGTTTATACATCCATGTAGTTTCAACAGCCTGACCCTATTAGAGAATTTATCAAATTTCCGACAATCATTAATCGAGGCTATTGCTGCAGTTGACGTACCACGATTCCGCAAAACCTCCTCGACATTGGCATCGAAATTCGTAGTTATTAGTGAGCAACCCAGTTCACCTAAATAGGCTAATATTTCATGGTTTTTGTTTGGTGCGATATGTTTATATGGTTGGAGCAATCTTGAGACAAGTCCTCTTCTGACAGAAGACAATTCGTCCAATAGGAGTTCGAACTGCGGCCAAGAGTCGGGTTTCACCGGAATTGGTATATTCTCCCAGGTTGCTTTTAAACCGATTACCAACGCTTCCCATATTGTAGACAAAAATGCATTTGCCAGAGGAAGGGAAGTCGGACTTGGATACGAGACACCTGCTCCGAACAGGAGGGCAACACGACGAGGCGCAAGATCTTTTAAAGAATCAGATATTCGAGTTTTTTTACAGTTCACTGAATCACCAATATCGCTGATTTTCTGCAATTCATCTACCGATTGCGCTCTTTTCCTTATTGTCGAGTTGTATCTGCACCCAATTCATCCTTTTTTTAACCTTTGGAACGCCTGGATAATGACCTTGTTAAGCGCTTCCCGCCTGAGAGCTTCCTCGTCGTTCCCAATAGCCTTGTAGTTGAAATTAACAGTCCAACCCTTAACTTTTTGGTCAGTACAGTCTTTCCTTGCCGCTTCCTGTTCTAGCTGAAAAATTAGTTCTTGAGGGAGAAGAAACGATAACCGGTTCTGCTCGGATGGATTGAAACCATCTGTTGCGAGCTTTTTCAGGCTAGAAAGAGCTCTCTTCTCCTGAGAGCATACGATCACTTTGTCATATCCGGCATCCAGGCATTTCCGGATATTCCCCATTTCCTGCGAGAGCTTCGAAGTAAGGGATATTTCGCACGCGATGCGCCTGCCGGACATTTCAAGCCCTATATCAACCTTTCCTTTGCCATCCGGAGTCGGCTCCTCGATAATTGCGCGAAATCCCAGGTTCTCAGCAAGCTTTTTGATCAACGTCTGCAGATACCTGTGCTCGCTTCCGCCTGAACCTTCCAGATCCGTGTCATGTAAATCCGGAATAACAGGTATATCCGGCAGAACCTCATTCATTTCACGCTTAATCTCAACAAGTTCCTTTAGGGGTTTCTGAACCACCGGCGCAGGCTGTTCATCAATAACAACGACCTCCGATACATGTTCTACGGGAACGGAAAATTTACGTCTGGAATTTTCAACAATCTGCTTTCGCCTTTCAGTCGCCTTACCAGGATCAACCTCCGGATCGGGGTAGGTATTTAAGTTGAAGTCGTTTTCAGCCTTGTCGATACGGACA
>JAFGJC010000333.1 GCA_016929305.1 candidate division CSSED10-310 bacterium
AGTTCTGTGTCGAGGTATTCCAGAAGCGGCTTATACTCCCGCAATGTAATGACCCGTTCTTGGGAAAGGACTTTCAATGCTTTGTAGCGTTGATCAGGAAATTTTCCTTTGGCCCATCCCCGATCAAAGGCTATATCCATAAGCATTGTTTTTGCTTCAACACGGCGGTCCAATAAATCCAAAGCGTAGTATGAGGCATCCCAGTAATCACCAACTTCAACGGTTTGAATCGGCTGATACGCTCCCGTACATAAACTGCCAAAGAAAGATACCAGAAGATCACGCTGGTAGAGACCCAAATACTCAAAACTTTCAACAATAACCAGAGCTTTCATTCGGGTTGGATAACGGACAAAGGATCCATGCATTGACGATTCTTTAAAACAGGGAGGTAACCCTCGCCAGAATGCAAGATCACATAAAAAAGATCCAAAATCCGTTACTTCTGGAAAACCTGTAAAGGGTGGTACAGCCTGTTCTTCAGCAAAAACACCCCCCACACCCAGACTTATCAGCACCATGAGCAAAATAGTTCGTCTGAACAGCATCGCGATTAACCTCCTCGTAAGGCAACCCTTATTTCACATGGACCGTACAACAAAAGTTTTAATTATTCAAGAAACAACGCGAAATATTTCTGCTTTCATCACACGAAATCATTACTCTTTGTTTGTCATTTCTGAATCGTTTTTTTGGTCATCATCAGGTATATCAATACGAAATTTTGCGAAGACAGGTCTGTGATCAGCAACGGCTTTTAAAGCTTTTTCATATTCCGGCCATGACAAAACACCATTTTGATCCTCGTCATAAGCAATTTCCCATTTTCTGATGTCAACCGTATCGAATCCCAGAAATTCCTCGGTTAAGTAATGCGATGGATTGAAAATGATGTGATCATAAATGTTCTGATTGACAATACTTGTCGGAACACGTTTTTCCAGGCTGACAGATATCATACTGTGACGGCTAAGCAGCTCATAAAACATCTCATGAAAACTGTAAGGAGGGGGCAGATTATATCCATAAAAAACATTTGGCTCATTAAAATCACCAATCAAAATGACATCAAGCTCCTCATCACGGCGATAACTTAACCAGTCGTCGATCAGTTTCAATTCAACGCCGCGAGTATGCGGATAGGTTTTCTTTGATCCCTCCCAGAAAAGATGCATGTTGACAATTTCAAAATCAAACTGACCTGCCTTGAATTTTCCCAGATATGGATTTCGGCCGAGGTTTAGATTATCCATTAATTTACATGGTTCCAGGAGTTCAACAGGACTTCGCCAAATGAACCCGAAACGTTCATGGGTCGTTATTTCTGAGACAGAAAATGCATATTCTTTGCCCAAGGCTTCTGCAAGCATTTGGACACCATTGCCAGTTTCAGCGACTTCTTGAATGGCTAACAGATCTACACCGCTGCAAATTTCTGCCAGACGGCTTATTCTTGAAACATCCTCGGTTTCCCCGAGTTTCACGATATTAAACGTGCCAATTGTGATTGTTTCTTCCGAACAGACAGCAGATACAAATAGCAGCAATAATATGAGTGACAAGAAAAAGCTGGAATGCTTGCATGTGTATGTTCTCATAGACATCTCCCTCAGATCCAATGGTTTGAAATCGATCGCGGATTCAGACAAGCACGGTGTGATCACTTGGTTTCCGAGCTATAACGACAAGTCTTTTAGCTTTATCATCATAGGGTTCTGACTGAAAGCTGCCAAACACCTCGATATCAACGAATCCGCAGATCGCAAGCAATCCTTTCAACTCCACCGCTGAATATATACGGTGACTCAATGTATATTCCTTTCGCACATTACCCTTGATAACGATCCACCGGTTCTCAATCCAACTCCAATCTTCAGCAATACGTCTTTCTTCCAAAAAAATTTGCTCTTGCTCTTCGATCCAGTCACGGCTTCTGAAAATTCGCGCAAGAATTTCCTTGCCGATCAGATCCATCAGCAATTTTCCTCCCGGTTTCAAACATGCATAGATGTTATCGAGGACCGCTTTGTTTTGCTCTTCCGATCTAAAATAACCGAACGATGTAAATACATTAATGATCCCATCGAATGCATTGTACTGCCGATACGTTCTCATATCACCCACAACAAAGGAAACATCTAACGCATTATTGATAGCTTCTTTTCGAGCTGATGCGATATAAGGGACTGTCCTGTCCACGCCCGTCACGCGAAAACCGCGGCGAGCGAGTTCAAGACTTATCCTTCCCTGACCGCAACAAAGGTCAAGCATATCCGCCGGAGCTTGAATATTTAACAGGGATAAAATAGCATCGGTTTCGTCGGGAGTTTTTTCCAGACGTAGCCCGTCAAAAAGTTTTGGAGCGAAAGTAGTCCAAAATTCGTCGTCATCATGCCATGATTTCATTGTCTTACCCTCAGCACTATCCTGATGAGTCATTATAATCCGATTTCTTTGGACACTTCCCTCATGGCATTGAGCGCAATATCTGTGAAATCCTCAAGAGTCAGTCCAAATGATTGACATGTCAAAATGCTTTCCCTGTTGGCACCCGCTGCAAATCGTTTTTCTTTAAATCGTTTTAATACGGTTTTGGTGGATACGTTTTCCAGCTTGCGGTCCTTAACGAGAGCGCAGGCAACAATTAAGCCTGAGATTTGATCGGCAGCATAAAGCGCTTTATCCATGAGAGAGGCGCAAGGTATATGGTTTGCATGAGCTTTGACCGCTTGACAAATATCTTTCTCGAAGCCGAGAGTTTCCAGCCATGCTGCTCCCAGCTTGCCATGCTGAGCCGGATCATCGGTTTCACCAAGGTCGATGTCGTGCACCAGACCGGCGCATGCCCATTTTTCTTGTGGTTCATGAAAGCGAACCGCCAGCGCTTTCATAATAGAGCTGACCGCAATCATATGCCGTATCAGATTTTCCTGAGGCACCTTTTTCCGGACAAGATCAAGTGCCTGTGAGTAATTCATCATTTGTTCATCTCCGGCGGCCAGAATCCTTCCCTGCGGCCGTAGTGAGTTAAAATAATATCTGCGGAAGGCGAAATGAACGAACATATTTTCATCGGGACACCGAGAAAAGATCCCCACAATTCAGCGACGGCAACAGCATCAGTACCTGAACCTTCCTTCCGAACATCAAGGATGACATCCGTACCAAAAGGTCTAACCATAATAACCGTAATACCGGTACTTACCGGTTTCCGCGTTGTCCTGAGAAATGCCGCGCTTTCCGCACTGAACTTGAAAGCTTTTACAATTTCAGATATTTCCTCAGGTTTGACAATATTCCATGACTCATCCGATGACGAATCTCTTTTTACGACAATCTCATTTACGACATTTGCATCGATGTTTTTCAGATTATAATAACCAATCAAAGCACTGATTCCCACTGCTGATCCAATAATCAGAAATACAATTGAAATGATCACAATCAGAAGAATACGTCGTTTTCTCAACCAGGAATCCAAAGCAATCAGCGAGAAGAATACTCCCGAAATCAGTGCCATGGAGACGATTGAGGGCCAGCGTAATGCTGCTACGGTTAAAGCAATTATCATCATCATGATCACCGCAAGAAAATTGCCGGTGACTCTGATATCATAGCGATTTTGTAAGGATACGGCTGCATGCGCCGCAGGTATGGTCAGCACCAGAACCATCAGCCATCGTGGAACGACAGCGGGATGGAACAGATTTGCGAAGCCAAAATAAGTTAAAATAATAGCTACAGAAGCGATACCCGCTGACGCCAGAAACCATTCCGACAGGAATCTTCCCTCCGGTAATTTGAACGGTAAAATCCAGTTGATGGATTCTATTCCTGGTGCTTTTACGGTATTCGGTGTCCGCAACGGGCGTGCCAGGATAAAACTGATATGTGAACCCAGACATAGTGCGAGGTCCAGCGGTATTTCCCTGATAAAATTAAATACACCGATACGGTTCAACTCAATTTCCAGAGACCATTGACTGGAACCCTCAATCGGCTCCAGATTAATGCCCACGACATCCTTAAACAGAATTGTTCCCGGAAAATCTGGCAAACCGGTGATCGCTCTGGATGTGCCATTAACGGTAATGTTCCATGGAGACCCGCGTATCAGAAACGCCACGAATACCAAAAACATGCCTATACCCAGTATAAATCCTGCCGGTAAGGGCAGGAAGACACCTTGTACGAGACCCTGGACAGCTCCGGTTACCGTTAAAAAACTTCCTGTAACAGCCGGAATAATGACATAAGGTGATGCTCCTCGTGTAGATCTTATCTCAATCCTGTCAGCATTGAACTCTCTTATAGTAATACGGGATCCTTTTAATCTTCTGTTATCCATCCGACCACTCCCATATTTTCTTTTGTAATGCAAGGCATCTCTCACATAACTCCTGAGATGGAACATGGATCATCTTTCGCAAAACAATGTAATTCCTTTTCTTGTCAAGTGATATTATCCTGTTTTCCGTGTCAAATCCAGTCCCCGGCAGAATCAATAATCCATCTGGCATTAAAAATTCCCAGGCCCAATCCATTATCACCCGCGCATCCGTTAAAGCTCTTGCAAATATTGCACTGAATTTCTCCACAAGGTCCGGTTGAAATTTCAGTAATACCTCAATTCTGCATTTGTATATCTTCGCATTTTCCAGAAGTAGTGCTTTTGAAACGTGTGTTAAGAAATCGGTCTTTTTACTTCGCGAATCTATGAGATGGATGTCTTGATCAGGATGCAGAATTGCCAGGATCATTCCGGGAATCCCAGCTCCGGTACCCATGTCCGCCCATAAACCATGATTGCTCGATCTCACAGCAATAGCGCCGGCAGCCGCTGATTGAAGAATAATCTTTAATAGCCATTCTTCTCGCGGTATCCGTGTCAAATTATAACTCCGATTCCACTTTTCCAGAATAGAAAAAAAGGATTGCAGGCGATGTATGACGCGATCTTCAACATGAATTGACAATGCCAGAAAGCTGTCTGTCAACAGCGATATTTCTTGAGATGTGAATATATCGCTCATCGTTTGGCAACAACCAGTGAAAGAATAGAAATAGCGGCAGGTGTAATACCGGTAATTCGTGCTGCCTGGCCGAGTGACCTGGGATTGACATTTTTTAGCTTTTGTCGAACTTCTGCTGACAATCCAGGAATATTATCATAATTGATATTTTCCGGGATGAGAAGTGTTTCCATCTTTTGGAATCTGGCAACTTCTTCTCGCTGTTTTGCAATGTAACCTTCATATGTTATGGCTATTTTTAACTTTTCCTGTAGAGCAGGATCGATATCCGGATTCCCCAATCCCATGGTATTCAGGCACGAATAATCGATTTCCTGACGACGCATGAACTCCTTAAGTGAAACCGGTGTTTGAATGGGGTGAAGATTTAATTCTTCCATGATCTCAACAATTCTCTTTGATGGAGCGATGTGAGTGTTTTCGAGTCGAGTTAATTCTTTTTCGAAAAGCGTTTCTTTCGATTCAAACGTTTTGTATTGCTCTGTGTTGATCAAGCCGATAGTATGGCCGATTTCTGATAAGCGAGAATCGGCGTTATCTGAGCGGAGAATAAGTCGATATTCCGCTCGGGAGGTAAACATCCGGTATGGTTCATCCACTCCCTTAGTCACTAAATCGTCAATTAACACTCCAATATATGCCTGATCACGCGTCAGAACGAGTGGTGAAATGTTTTTAAGTGACCGGACAGCATTAATTCCGGCTATAAGTCCCTGTGCTGCGGCTTCCTCATAACCGGAAGTGCCATTTATCTGCCCAGCAAGGTAAAGACCTTGAATCGGTTTTGACTCCAAAGTGGGAAACAGATTAACCGGAGGGACAAAATCATATTCGACAGCATACGCTGGACGAATCAAACGCGCATGTTCCATGCCGGGTATGGTATGGATAAAATCTTCCTGCACATCATACGGCAGACTCGTCGATATTCCATTAGCATAGATCTCGATGCTGTCCAGACCTTCCGGTTCGAGAAAGATCTGATGTTGCTGTTTTTCTGGAAATCTCACCACTTTATCTTCAATCGAAGGGCAATAGCGCGGTCCAATGCCGGTAATTTTTCCGGAGTAAAGAGGCGATCGATCCAGATGATTTCGAATTATTTGATGAGTGCTCGAATTGGTGTATGTCAGATAGCAACATACTTGAGGTAGAGTTGTGCTTGGCGTCTCCCAATGAGAAAAATATCCGTGATCGGAATCACCCCATTGCTGTTCTAGAAAATCGAAATTGATAGTACGACGATCTATACGTCCAGGGGTTCCAGTTTTAAGACGTTCAACCGGAAGCCCTAGTTGTTTCAAAGCAGAAGACAAACCTGTTGCGGGAAATTCTCCAAGTCTTCCTGACGGCATGCTTGTCATGCCGATGTGTATCAAGCCATTCAGAAAGGTACCGGGAGTCAAGACAACTTTGGGAGCAAAGATATCATGCCCGATTTTCGTTCTGACACCTTCTATGCACTGTTCCCTGCATAATAAATCCTCCACCTCATCCTGAATGAGATCAAGATTATCCTGCGACTGAAGCACGGAAACAGCTGCAAGCCTGTAGCGATGTTTGTCATTTTGTGTGCGCAGTGATTGTACGGCAGGTCCCTTCTTTGTGTTCAGCATGCGGAATTGAATTCCCGTCCGATCTGCAAGCTTGCCAATCCAGCCACCTAAAGCATCGATCTCCCTGACAAGTTGTGATTTCCCCAAACCTCCCACTGCGGGATTACACGGCATATGGCCAATCATTTCAAGATTCATTGTGATTAATGCAGTTCGACAACCCAATGTAGAAGATGCCATCGCTGCCTCAATACCGGCATGCCCCCCCCCAACAACAATGAGATCGTAATCATATTGCGAACTCATGATCCGCTATGCCCTTTCTTGCACCCGCATGTAACAATCCATTTTAATTATGCCCGTACAAATCCTTCCAATTAAATACTAACAAATAAGCAATTCCAAGACGATGGGATAGCGATCAGTATTCAGACACATTATTCATGAATCAGGTTATTTCGCTAAATCAATGCTGTGGGTTACCATGGATATTGCATGTTGGAGTTCTTTAAACCTCAGCGGTTTTTGAAGAAACATTCCACTCCTGATCGCTTTTGCTTTTTCCACTATCTCTGAATGCGTATATGCTGACATGAAGATAACCGGCTGTTTATCTCTTAAGGTCATCATCTTTTCATAGAGTTCGACACCGTTCATCTCCCCCAACATTATATCCAGGATAACAATATCGAAAAGGCGGGAAGAATACACATCAACAGCTTCTTGAGCCGTCAACGTCGACGTGACAATATGACCCATATGTTTCAGCATTTCACTAATGGCTGAAATATGCATTTCATTGTCATCGACGACAAGAATTGTTGCTGGCTCAGTCATAACGGTAATGGATATTTTCATCGATCCTTGAGATGTGACCTCATAATATGCAGGCAGATAGACTGAAAATGTCATACCTTTATCTGGATTTTGATAAAAATCTATAACACCTTGGTGCTCTCGCACAATTTCATCTGCAATGTTTAATCCCAGGCCGAGTCCGTATTTATTGCCCGTATTCTTGGTGGTAAAAAATGGATCGAAGATTTTGTCATACAAACCAACGGGAAGTCCTTTTCCTGAATCGATGCAGCTGACAACTACATATTCTCCAGGAGGAATTTTCCGGGAACGTCCAAACGCAGACATGACTGTCTGATTTTCGGTCACGAGTTTGACAGTACCGATTTGATTCATGGCATCAGACGCATTTTTCAGTAAATTGATTAATACTCTCAAAATTTGTGACGCATCACCTAGAATTTGCTTTAAATCAGGATCGCAATACGTTTGTATGGTAATCCTTTCAGGCAGCACTTTTATCATCCGGAATGTTTCAATCAATGAATTCAATGAAAGCGGTTTGAGTTCATAATAACCCTTTTTGGAGAGCGACAGCAGTTGCTGGTTGTATTCGAACATTTGTTCACCAGCTTTCTGAATATAATCCATCAACCGATGTATCGAATTATCGGTTGGAATCTTCTTTTTTATGATATCGGGCAAACTTACCAGTGGCGTAAGTAAATTATTGAAATCATGGGCAATCTGCCCGGCAATCAATCCGGTTGCCTCCATTTGCTTTGCTTTTTCACGTTGTTTTTCCAGCATTTTTTGGTTTGTGACATCACGAATTTGGCAAAGAAATCCACTGCCAATATCCATTACTTTCATCTCTCCCATTCGGCTTTCTCCGGATTCGGAAACCAATGGAATATTGATGACTGCTGGAAGTTTATTCTCCAGACTTTTGCTCAAAACCTTGAAAAATTCCGGGAATCTGCATTCAGAGTCCAGTTCGGAGATGTGTTTGCCTGCCCACTCACGGCTTCTGATTCCTGCCATTTGTTCCGCAGCAGGATTCATAAGTGAAATGTTATGACTGTAACTTAAGAAAAGAACCCCCTCACCAAGATGTTCTAAAACATATTGGTACCGAAGTTCGATATTGACTATCTTGTTTTCCAGCTGCTCAACTCCCGTAATATCAGTGATCTGGCCATACAGAAACAACCGATCATCTAAATTCACAATAACGCCTGACAACAAGCCGGGAAAAGTTGTTCCATCGGCACGTACGGCTACGACCCGCTCATTTTGCAGGACACCCTGCTTGAGTTTCTCGACAACTCTATTTCTTACTGACGGGTCCTGATAAAGCTCCGTCGTCTTGATTGATTTTAATTCCGACATGCTGCCATATCCAAACATGGATACGGCACCGTCATTGGCGGATAAAATATTTCCTTCCAAATCAGCAAAAATCTGTGCCGCCGGGCTGGCTATTGATATTGCATGATATTTCGCTTCGAGATCCTTGAGATATGGGGCGAGTTCCGAATTGACACTGTGTGTTTGCATCATCAGGAGCAGTCTATCGCCATCCATTTTCAGAATAGATAGTTTTAATTGAGATGGTAATCCAGGAAACAGGGAAAAATCAGCTTCCAGATTCGAAATACTGCTTCCCGATGAATGTACTTTCCGAATCGCATGCATCAAAATCTGATTTCGATTTAGATGTGGAAAAATGTTCTCGTTTACCAGGGGCAACGCACTCTCAGGCAAAATCTTCATCAACGGTTCATTAATGTATTCCAACAACAGATGAGATTTATTTTTAAAACACAAAACACACGCTGGAAGGGGAAGCACAGATACGAATGCCTCAAACGGTTTCTCAATTTCAGGTTGATTTTTTTCCCGTGTCATAACTAAAACCTTCCAAAATCAATGTTCATGGTTGAAGGTGCCAATTCTCGCAAGCTGTTTACTGAAATGTTTTGATCTGCCAGTTGTTTCCAACCACCCCGGAATTTTATACGCACAATCGTCTCAGGATTCAACCCGTTTATTTTACAGCGGAGCTCCTCCTGCAATCTCCCCATATCCTGTCCTCTATCCCAAATCTCGATAAGGCACATTGGACGGTCCGGTAATCGTTCAAATTTCCAAGTTATTCGTAATTTTTCATTCGAGGTGTCAGTGTTAGCTTCCAATATTACAAATCCTTTTGATTCTTGACGCTCAGCGAACGATGTCCGCTCGATGGACCCCGCATAAATTACAGGAACTGAAGTTTTTCTGCCATGAAGATCATCCTGAAGAATCTGATGGCGATGGATATGTCCTGCTAACACAACATCCCATCTTTCCTGGAGATCCCTGATGTCTACAACATCAGGGTGATTTCGAAAACAAAAGTCCTGAACACCGACTCGCGCTCCGTCAACCGCCTGATGCATACACAAGATGCGTAAATTTGCTGCGATATTATTCTGATGAAAATCCCTTTTAATATCCTTGAACATCTCTCGTACATTCTTTCGAATAAATGGAAAAGCAGATAACTGGATAGTCATTTCATTTTTTTTAAATATCAGAGTCTGGGGCTTATGAAAGACATGTATTCCGGAATAACTGGCGAGCAGAGGAAATGGGATCCGGGATCGTTCGTGATTTCCGGGAATGATGCATACCGGAATACCCAAATCTGCGATCTCGAAAAGGGGTTCAAATACCCTGATCAAAAGAGACTGAGGAATTCTACTCCTGTAAAACAGATCGCCACCGTGAATGAACATATCAATATCACCGGTTTTAACCCGTTGAATAATTCGCTGATAATTCGCAAAAAAATCATGCCCTCTCCGCCGGCGGTTCACTCTTGGACGTTCCGGTAAATCAAAACCCAGGTGTGTATCAGCGGTAAACAATATTCGCAGGGGTGATCGCCCTGTTTGCATTTTATGAGTCACATTCGTTTCGTTCATATCCACTGGATTCAAATCAAGACAATTGTTGTGTTTGATGTGATGTCGTGATCAAAGAACCCTTCCGGTCTGACAATCCAACCCCCACAGCCAGAAAGATTGTGGCAATCATTTGAATAATGTGAAAAACGCCATTGTTATCGAACTGCCAGATAACAGAAATCCTAACATTTTCCATGGTTTGAGAGACAGCGGCCATTACCGACAATACAAATCCTGAAAAAATAAGGATATTTGACAATTTCTTGTCTTGAATCACCTGTAAACCATACACAAAAATTCCCAAAATCATCGCCAGAGCTTCATAAATTAGAAATATGATAAATGTACCGGGATATAATTCGGTG
>JAFGJC010000334.1 GCA_016929305.1 candidate division CSSED10-310 bacterium
ATTCTTGCCGGGGGAATTGCACATGATTTTAATAACCTTCTGACATCAATTTTAGGGTATACCGATATGGCGGTTATGGGTTTGGATCCGAAATCTGCCATTCATGCTGATTTAACAAAAATTCGGCAGCTTACCATGAAAGCTGCTGAACTTGTTCGTAATCTGTTACTTTTCAGCCGAACCCAACCTATGAATTTTCAGTTTGTGGACCCTAATGAAATCATTATGAGTGTATCTGATATGCTTAAACGTTCATTAGGAGAAAACATTCAAATCAAAACTAAACTCGAAGAAGATATTTGGGAGGTGAATGCCGATCGAAGTCATATTGAGCAGGTTTTGGTGAATTTGTGTGTCAATGCCAAGGATGCGATGCCAAGGGGGGGCAAATTGAATCTGACGACACAGAATGTGTCCTTAAACGATAAACAAGCTTCCAAGATTCCTGATGCACGTTCCGGTCAATTTGTCTGTGTTCAGGTTGCCGACACCGGGATTGGAATTCCTGATAATGCTGTAACACATATTTTTGAACCATTTTACAGTACAAAAAAAGTTGGCGAAGGTTCGGGTTTGGGATTGTCTGTTGTATACGGAATAGTAAGCCAACACAAAGGATGGATTGCCGTTGAGAGTAAGATGGGAAAGGGAACGACCTTTTCTATTTATCTTCCTGCAGGAATAAAAGTAGATAAAAAGGAAGCCGGCCGACAGGTGGAAGTGCAGGAAAAGAGTGGTGCTGGTCATCGTATTCTCGTCGTTGAAGATGAACCGGATGTCAGGAAATTTGCCACCAAAGCTTTACGTCAGAGAGGGTACAACGTTTTCTCTGCATCGAACGGTAAAGAAGCCACAGATATATTTATACGTGAAGGTGGTAACTTTGATCTGGTATTTTGTGATGTCGTGCTTCCCGATACCAATGGATCTGATCTTGTGAAGAATTTCGAAGAAATCAGATCAGGTTTTGAAGTTCTGCTCTGCAGTGGTTATGAGAAGTACCGAAGCAGGGCGGCGACAAAGAAGCAACGTTATGATTTGCTTCCTAAACCATATTCTTTTATTGCTCTTTTACAGGCAATAGAAAAGAAACTTAAACTGCAATCGTAGTTGATGTTACATGCTGTCAAGGTTCTTTAGCAAAAGAACCTGCCTTCGAAAACATATCATTTCGAAAGATGAATCATCTCTGGTTTTGGCCAAAGAATATGACTGTAAAATTATTAAGAATTAGGAATGTAATCTATCGTATTATTCTGTTTGTCCTGAAATTTTTCTAGAGCCAACTGAATCAAGATATCAATTAATTCTTTGTAAGGAATACCGGAAGCTTCCCATAATTTTGAATACATACTTATTGCCGTAAAACCCGGAATAGTATTGATTTCGTTGAGAAAAATTTTATTGGTTTTCGAATCCATCAGGAAATCAACACGACTCATTCCTGAACCATCAATCGCCTTAAAAGCAGTAATTGCATATCGTGAGCATTCAGCAACTTGGTCCTCGTTAAGTTTTGCAGGAATAATAAGTTTTGATGCTCGTTCGCCGACATCTATGTATTTGGCTTCATAGTCATAAAAGTCTCTGCTGGGAATGATTTCACCCGGGACAGATACTTGTGGTGTATCGTTTCCTAAAATTGACATTTCGATTTCCCTGGGATTCTCGATACTTTTTTCAACAATTATTCGACGATCATATCGGGCGGCATACTTCAATCCATTTTGGAGCGATTTCCGATCACAACACTTTGTAATGCCGACACTTGATCCTAAATTCGCAGGCTTGCAGAAAACAGGTAAATTAAGTGTTTGAATAATAACATCGGTCCATAATTCTGGATTATCGAGAAATTGTTTTCTGTTGACAGGCAGAAAATCCGGTGTGGGGATTTGATGTGCGGTTAAAAGCTGTTTAAATGCAATTTTATCCATAGCCAATGCTGATGCTAACACACCACATCCAACATAGGGGATATTTGCCAGTTCAAGCATGCCTTGAATGGTACCGTCTTCTCCATAAGGACCATGTAACACCGGTATCACAACATCGAGAGGCTCAAGGATTTGATCTTTCGGCATGAGAGTGCTGTTGTCCGGTTTGATGGTTTTCCCGGATATTTTCTTATTGTGGATATATTGTTTACAGGAAGAGTCAAGAAGTGCCGCATTAGCCCTGTGAGTTAATTCCGCCAAGGGATTACCGCTTCCAATCCAGCGACCTGTTTTTGTAATACCGATTTGGAAGATATCATATTTTTCTGGATCTAATGCATTTATTATTGCACGGGCTGATTTCAGGGAGACTTCATGTTCGCCGGATCTTCCTCCAAAAAATATTCCCACACGTAGTTTATGTTTCACGTACGCAATCTCCAAGTTATGGTTTGGTGTGATTGGATCAGGTGGATATTAAATGAACTCATGAATTTTTCAAATTGCGATCGGTTGAAAACCTGTGAATATATGCACATTTTCCATACCGGTTGTGAATTATTCGCGATCTTTTGTGACGGTTAAACCCAGCCGATGCATTCTGTATCGTAATGTTGACTCTGACAATCCTAATTCACTGGCAGCTCTTGTAACGATATGATTGTTTCGTTCAAGCGCAGTCCGAATGATCTCTCCTTCCAAATGATCCAGTTGTTTTCTAAGCGGTTCGCGGGAATCAAACGAAGGTGAAGATTTTTCCCTGACATTTCTGGGTAGATCACCAATTTCGACTTGAAGATCATCACAGACTGAGGCGATAAAAAGCATCACATGAGCCAGTTCACGAATATTGCCTGGCCAGTCATAGAGTTCCAGGATTGATGTAACCTCATCTGAAAACTCAGGAACAGGTCTATTCTTAGGCAGAAAATGTCTTAGAAAATATTTCGCCAGAGGCTGAATGTCTTCAGGACGTTGTTTCAGAGAAGGAATTTCCAGAATAGCCGGTTCAAAAAGTTCAAACAATGAAGTGCTAAGTGTGCCAGCTTTTTGCATTTTAGGGATATCCACATCAGTGCTCAGAATAAGACGCACATCTAATGGTATTGAGGTTTTACTGCCTTTTCGATGGATTTTTTTTTCTTTAACCGCATTCGCTAATTGTTTTTGGATATGTACAGGAATAGCCGAAATTTCTTGCAGATAGAGCGTTCCGGAATTTGCCATTTCCAGAAATCCTCGTTTCCCGGGTGTTGTTATTGCTTCGGAAGACTCCAATCCAAAAAATTCTTCTTCCATCAGGTAAGGTGGAATTGTTTCACAATCCACCGCAATGAATGAATTTAGTTTTCGATTGCTTTCGGTGTGTATTCGCTGGGCAAGAAAAGTACAACCCGCTCCCCGAGGACCGAACAGCATAACTGCACAATTTGAATTTGCGAGTCGCATGACTTTGAATAATAGGCGCTGAAAATTTCGATTGAGACTTTTCACCGGCACATCATCTTGGTGAAGTGTAAGACGATTCCAGCGTTCCCATTCTCTGCGAAGCCCGTTTCTTTCCGTGGAAATATATCGAGAAAACTGATTGCTGGAGATGGAGAGTGCAAAAAGATGCACAACATTGCACAGGAAATTTAAATCCGAGATCTCGAAAGGCGCTTTTTCCAGACTGCGATCTAAATAAATAGCTCCCCATGTTCTATCCTCGTCACGGATAGGCGCACACACGGCGGATCCGACACCGCACTGTTTAAGTTTTTTGTAGATTCCCTTTTGATCGCTGTTCAAAAGAGCAGGATTGGCATCGACAGTAATCTTTTCAATGATATTCATGGGAACGATTACCCGTTCGTTCCTGACTAATCGAATGGATTTCGATAACCATTCTCCATTATCTGAGATGATTATCATTCCGTTTTCTGCATTAATCGTCGATGCAATTAGATTAAGCAGGCGGTTTAAGTTACCTTCTGACAGCACTTCCGTCATGATATTTTGGACTGCCAGGAGTACATGATGGATTGTTTCATTTGGCAACTGATCATTCTCTTCTTTCAAGGGATACCAATCTTGAAAAACTAATGAATCAGCTGAAATATCGATGGATTCGATAGCATTATCAAACTGCGATTCCAGTGTAATTAGAGTTTCACCTACTTTCATGGAAGTGCCAGGTTGAAATGATGTTTCCGAGTCAATTAAGTGTCCAAGCATATATGTACCGTTAGTGCTGTCTAAATCACTGACAATGATTCGTTCCGGAACAGTACAGTCCAATAGGGCATGGCGTCTTGAAACTTCGGGATCATTTATTTCAATCTCACAATCTGGATCTCTCCCAATAACCAGTTTGGCATTCCGTAAGGGGATGATACGTTCTTCTCCCCAAGGAAGCTTGACCCTTAATTGTAAGGAATATTTCATAGTATAACTCCCGTTAGGTTGCTGTTGGTCTGGTCCTTGCTTCGTTATCCCGACATTCCATTCCGACGGCAACGACAATTCAAAAATTGCATTCTACTCAACCAATATAAAAGCGCAAGCTTTAATTCACAGATTATCTATATTATATCATGTTTTGAGATGATTATTGCCATGACATGGCAGGAAACTCAACAATCTTTGTTGTTTTTGTAACGAGAGCTTGGTAAGACTGATCTTCTAAAGTGATGGGGGTATAAAGAATTCAAGATTGTATTCTATGCAGGGAGGTGGGTTTGGATAATATACTGAAAGCAGGGATTGAAGCGGCAGTAGAATCTGGAGCTGAGTTTGGCGAAGCGAGGTGGCATGAGGTGCAAAATCAAGTGCTGATGGCTCGAGGTCAGGTGTTGACTCATGCAAGAAATTCCAGAGAGTCGGGTATGGGGATCAGAGCATATTATAATGGTGCTTGGGGATTTGCGGGAGCGCAAGCAGAAACCGTCGATGAAGCGAGTAAATTGGGTAAAAAAGCCGTTGATATTGCAAAAGCAAGTGCTCATATTCAGCATTCCCCACTTCAACTGACACCTGTAAAATCATATCAAGAAAACTGGATATCACCAGTACAGATCGATCCCATGTCGGTCTCTGTAAAGGAAAAAGCTGAACTTCTTTTGGAATTGAATGCACTGATGATGAAAGAGGAATATGTTCGGGATGGTATGATGCATATGCGTTTTCTTAAGCATCATAAGATATATGCAAACAGCATTGGCAGTCTAATAGATCAAACGCAACTATGGTCGAATATCGATGGAAGAGCTGTAGCGGTTGGCACCGGGAAATACGCCACACGGGGTTTTCAGTTATCACCCAAAGGAATCGGATACGAAATTGTCGATGAAAAATTTTTGTTTGAGAGAGCGAAGCAGGTTGGACGGGAAGCGGCCGAAAAATTGCGCGCCAAGCCGATCAAAGAGGAAATATCAGATCTTATTCTGCTTCCGAATCATACAAGACTAGTCATACATGAAACTATTGGACATGCTACGGAACTTGATCGAGTTCTCGGATGGGAGGCGGATTATGCTGGAACATCATTTGCCACTCCCGACAAATTGGGCTCCCTCGCTTTTGGCGCACCGATATTAAATGTGACAGCTGACAGAACGCAGAGCGGCGGATTGGCAACATGTGCATTTGATGATGAAGGGATACCTTCTCAAGAATGGAAAATCATAAAAGAAGGTGTGTTAATCGATTATTCAACAACTAGAGACACAGCACCTTTTATCGGGCATCTTCAAAGTCATGGTTGTGCATTTGCAGATCACTGGTCATCCGTACCAATACTTCGAATGGCGAATATCGGTATCGATTCCGGAGGGATAAATGCACCCGATCTGGATCAACTGATCTCGGACACAAAATCAGGTGTAATTATTGATGGAATGGATAGTTTCAGCATTGATCACCAGCGCATTAATTTTCAATTCGGTGGCGATTATTGTCGACGCATTCAGAATGGAAAAATTTCCGAGGTTATTTCACATCTCACATATGAAGGCAGTAATCCGATGTTTTGGAATTCCATTGATGCCATTTGCAGAAAGGAGTTTTGGCGACCTCAAGGTATATGGGGGTGCGCTAAAGGACAACCGGTGCAAACAGCGGCATTGACGCATGGCAGCGCACCTCTAAGACTCCATAACATTAAAATCCGGAGCGTTGATTAATGAAACAATTATCACGAGAAGAAATTCTATCTATGACAATGGACTTATGTCGGCGATATAAAACTGATCACGCTGTTGCAATTCTAAACACCTCATCGGAGAATACGCTTCGATTCGCTTTAAACAGACCAACGCAGCATATGGGCAATGAAGTGTTGTCTCTGTCTATAGCTGTTGCCAAGAATTGTCAAGAAGCGATGATTACCACAAATTGTGTGTCAACAAATCAACTGGATAGTGCTGTTCAGGAAGTTTTGAAATTGGCCGAATATGCTCCTCAAAATCCGGAATTCATCGGTCCTGTTTGTCAACAGGAGTATAACGAGACAAAGACCTGGTTTAACAGCACAGCTCAATTGAATCATAATGATATTACCTCAGCAGTGAATGTTATGTGCGAACATGCCAAAACTAAACATGTGGATTTGTTCGGTAATTTCGGGGTTATCAAGGGATTGTTATCGATCAAAAATACAGAAGGTTTGAGTCTGGAGCAGCCGTATACCGAAGTAAAAGTTAATGTTACCGGTCGCACGAAACAAGGTGGCAGCAGTCGGGTAATGACAAAGGAAGGTGATTGGAATTACATAGTGCCACTGAAGATCTCAGAAACTGCAACTGATGTGGCTATCCGATCATCAAATCCTCATACAATAAATCCGGGAAAATACACAGTAATTCTTTCTCCAAACGCCGTTTTAGAACTTTTGATGTACTTAGTCTTTGCTATGGATGCGCGTGAATCTGAATTGGGACAATCATATTTCAGCAATGCCAAGGGAGGAACACGGACTGGCGAGAGATTGTTTGATCCTCTGGTGACGATTAGCAGTTTATATGATCATCCACGTATGCCTACGATGCCTTTTGGGACAGCTTTCGGTTCGGGAGGTTCATCGGTTGGGATGTTGTTCAGCTACGGATTGCCTATGCAAAATCGTACATGGATTGAGAAAGGTGTAGTGAAAAGTCTGCGATATTCACCCTACTGGGCATGGAAGAACAAGAAACTTCCCACTGGTTATCCACAAAATATTGTCATGGACGGATCTGTAACTCCTGAAGATGAAATTATAAAAGATACGAAGAAGGGTATTTATATCTCTTCGTTTTGGTACACTTCTTCGACAAATATGAATACTCTGTCAGTTACAGGTTTAACACGAGATGGCGTGTTTTATATTGAAAACGGGCAAATACAAAGACCACTGGTAAATTTTCGTTTTAATGACAGTCTCGTTCATGTGCTAAATCAGATTTCCGCTATTGGATTGTCAGAAAAAGCAGAAGGTGAATATATTTCAGGAATAGCGCCACCGTTGAGAGTGGATGCATTTAACTTGTCGAGTATTTCTGAAGCCGTTTGAAGGTATCAGTTTTGATTTTGAACTAATTCGTTATTCGAATTATACAAGAAAGCAAATGCCTTTCGATAATCATCTGGATTTCCGATATCCATACTGACACCATCGACTTCATAAGCGAGAAAACCGGATTTACTTCGAAGTCTCTCCATAGCATGTGTCAATTGAAACTCCCCTTCAATCCGTTTTTCCGCTGTCCGGTCTTCTTCGAGAATCTCAAATATCTGTGGCGTGAAGATATATAAACCAAAAAAGCCAAATACCTGATTGTCAGGAATGCAGGGTGAAAGCATTTGTTCGCGTGCTTTTTGTGTGGATGGTTTTTCCATTATTTTTACAACATGATATTCCCTTGCTCTTCTTTCAACAGGAAGCACTTTTGCTACCCCTCTTTTATGAGATTCTTCAATGGGGAGTGAGCTTATTGCAACAATGGACTTGGTTTTATTTTTGTAATTTTTCAATAACTGCTGGGCACACAGTTCTGTTGTATGTGATTGAAAAAGATGATCCCCAAGCATTAAGAGAAAAGGTTCCCCTCCAACCCATCTTGCCGAACGATATACCGCATCTCCAAAACCCCTCGGTTCAACTTGAGTAATCAGTTCGATATGTCCGCAAAGATGGCGCATTCTTAAGATGTATCTGTCAACAGAATCTCCGCGAGGGAAATCATGCTCTAGTGCATATGGCAGATCATCAAAAAAGAATTTTTCGAAAAGTTCCCGTTGTTGAGGATTGACGACCAGTCCAACATGTTCAATTCCAGACTGAACAGCTTCTTCCAGCAAAAACTGAACAAGTGGAATAACAGAACCCGTAGCATCAAGAATAGGAATGAAAGCTTTCGGCAGAAATCGAGTCACAGGAAATAAACGTGTTCCCAATCCAGCCATGGGTATTACTGCTTTTCTGACGCGTCTTATAGTATAAGTTTTCATGTCGAGATCATATTCTATGTTTGCGCTGGATATTCTGCAACTGTTTCTGCAAAAAACACTTTCCGAGTGATGATAAAAGCTACAGTTAAATTCAAGTAATCACCGAAAGTATGAGAATGTCTTTCATTGTTTTTTCGATAAAAAATAATCCTTCAAAAACACCTCCAAGCGGCAGCGTATCCGTGTTAGATCGTTATATGTAAATGAATATTCGATTTCGGAAAGCACATCTGGGAAAAACACGACAACCTTCACCGGTTGTTCTTCATGTAACTTCAAAGAAACGTGAGCAGCCAAACCATAGAGTTCCATTTGAACTCGATGTGCCGCTTTTCTGGTTTCAAGCCATTTTTGAACATCCATGAATTGAGGCTTTTTGTCTGTTTTATAATCTACAATTATCCACTGATTGTTATAAAAATATAATCTGTCAAAAACACCTTCGATAAGATAATTATTCAGTGATATACAGAATGGAAGCTCTGTGTACCCTGGTGAGATTTTTATGTCCTGTAGTCGTTTCCAGCGCAATGTGTTATCAAGAAGCCGGTTTAATTCATCTTTGAATTTATCTGTTAATTCCGAGTCGACTGCAAGTTGTCGGATATGTCCGTCAATATAATATTTCCGTTCAAGTCCGGTGGACAGAAGATCAAGTTCCATGATTTGATGAAATGCTGAACCGAGTTTGCGGGGATGATTCTTTAAAAATAACGATTGGTATGTCTGGTTATCGTCATACTCCATATAATTTTGAGAAACACGTGTTTCTAGCAATTGCTGAATTTCCGTTACTGAAAAATGGTGTCGTTCGTTTGATAAACGGTGGAGTGGTTGAATATCTTCCGGATCCGGTGATTCCGGAAAATGGATTTTTTTCCGGATTTCATCTCCGCTTAATAAAAGCAAATTTTGCTGAGTATTCAGGGGAACGGATCGAATATAATTAATCGGCATACATCTACCGTTTTCAAGATCATGATAAACTATACCCTCACAGTTTTCATTCCGGCGATCTAATGCTCTGGCTATCCAAAAGCGCCAAGTTGATTCGGTGTTGTCTGTGTCAAAGAATGATTTATTCTTTATCGGATTATGAACGATATACAGATGATCTCTGGCTCTCGTCATTGCGACATAGAGAAGTCGTTTGTATTCCGCAGTTGCTTTTAAATCTTCCAAAATATTCCCGGCAATATAACTGAGTGATCGAAGAGTGTCTGATCCGTAAAATGTATTTGTAATTCTAAAACCCGCGCCAAATTCTTCAGAAAATCTGAGCGGGACCGAAGGACTCTTTCCTCGAGATCCAATGCTTGCCAAATAAACAACAGGGAACTCAAGACCTTTTGCTGCATGAACGGTCATAATCTGGACAAAATTCAAATCTTCATTATCGGGAATTTCTTCACTTTCCTTGTGAACACTACTTTCAATATTCATTAATCTTCTGACCAGAGGTAAAAGCGGTGCGATACCGTTTGAATCAGCTTCCGAGATGTATGACAAAAATTTTTCAATATTTGCAGTTGATTGGCCAGTATTAAACAAATCGTATACACCCCAAGCTGCAGTTTCATCTAAAAAAAACTCTAATATTTGGGAAACGGGAATGGAACCAGCATGCTTATTCAACTTCACTAACAATTCCGCAATAGCAAGGATACGGTCAGAATAATCAGAACTTATTTTTACATTGTTTTCATAATCAAATGGAAAATTGGGATATTGAGATGCAATCTGCAAAAGATCCTCATCGTTCAACCCGACCAGGGGTGACCGTAAAATCGTAAACAAGGATAATGTATCAGTTGTATCTGAAAGCCAACGCAATACATGAACCAGATCCTGGATTTCCGGCTTTGTCCAGAAACCAGTTCCCTTGTATTCCATATAAGGAATACCGTTTGAGTTCAATCCGTTTTTCATTTCACTCAGATGAGTCCGTTGGGGAATAAGAATGGCGATATCTTTATACTCATAACCGGTTGATGATACGAGATTTTTGATATGTTGACTCAAGAGAAATGTCCAGTCGGCATCATCTGTTTTTTCGTTATTAGGAGGGATCAGAAGGCCGATATTCCCAGTTTCATGTATATTGAGGGAACGATAGGGTTCCAACGATCTGTATGGAATATCATATTTGGTTTCCGCTTTCATAGTTGGTTTGCAGATTAACTCAACGAAATTCAAGATGGATGGCAGTGATCTAAAATTAGTGGTTAGTTGGAGATCCCCAAATTGTTCCTTCGGAAGCATTCCGGAGGAATTGGCATTTATGATAGTGTTTTCGCGATGGCGTTCCCGGTTTGTTTGAACAATTTCATTTTTAATTTGTGTAAAAACCGTAACATCAGCTCCCCGAAAACCATAAATGGATTGTTTGGGATCACCGACAATAAATAGCCGATCTTCACATAGCCGTCCATGAATATCGGACACAAGCGGTTTAACCAGGCGCCATTGCGTTTGGTTGGTATCCTGACATTCATCGATCATAAAGTATCGGTATTTGTTCTGCAATGCAGCGATGATTGCTTCCCGATGCTTATTTCCCTCCAATAGCGCCAATGTGTAAGTTTCCAGATCATCAAATGTTAATTTCCCGGTTTGCATACGAATCTGGACCAACCTGTCTTCTGCTTTTAATGCCATTTGAAAGATGATGTTGGCGATTTTTCTGATTTGCAATTCACGATGAGGTTTATAGGCGTTTCTCAAGGGAAGTAAAGGTTCACATAGCATTTGAGCATTAATCAGATCACTCTCAGCTTCCTTCATTGAACTGAAGGAGCGATATTTATTGGCTTTTGTATAAAGCAGATCAAACAACTCATCCAAATATAAAAACCCCGGTTCAGCCGAATGGCAGATGCGATCTAACAGATACTGGATACGGGTGAGTTTTTCAGTATTTTTTTCGGAGAGCCTTTCCTCAATTTGCATTTTTGGACATCTGTCCGAAAATCGAATACTTGTCAGAATATGATCGACGATACCTCGCCAAAACTCATTTTCATTAACGGGTTTTTCGATAAAGTCATGAAACATCTTCATGTTGACGGGCGTGTGTATCAAGTATGCTAGAATCTCAGTGATTTGGTTTTTTGTGAACAATGTAGATACAAGTCCCAGATCTTTTGACATGCAGTTTTCTTTTTCAATCACGTCCAAAGTTTCCTCAACTGCTTGTAGAAGAAGGCGATTCTGATCGTTCTCATCCAGGACTTCGAACTGCGGATCGACATGAACTTCCAACGCATAATCTCTAAGAATTTCAGCCGCGAATGAATGTATGGTTCCAATCGGTGCTTCCGGTAGAGCATCCAAAATTAACTCCCAACGCAATTGTTTAGAGGCGTCAGGGATAATTATCTTTTCTATTATGCGCTGGCGTATCGAGTCTTTTAACTGTGTTGCGGCTTTGCGTGTGAAAGTGATGGCGACAATAGCTGATGGGAGCAGATTCTGATTCTTTTCCAATAATTTAATGTATCGATCTACCAGCACACGGGTTTTGCCTGTTCCCGCTCCAGCAGTAACAGCAATATTGCGATCGATCGCAGTAGCTTTATCCTGTTGAGGTGTCAGCATTATCTTGGCACACTTCATTTTCCAGTAAATATAACTGTTGACAGAGATACTTATAGTCACATCTCTGGCAACGTGCCATATCATCACATTGAGGAAAAAACCCGCTCCGTATGGATATCACCGATTTTAAAATGCAGATGGCCAGATCATTGAAGTATCCTTCCCAGTCTTTTTGTGATTTCAATGAACTCGCTTTCGAAACCAGACTATTAGCTATATGTGTTTCCGCCATACCCAAAGGGCACTCAATATTGCATCCTCCGGAATGATTTACCCGATAATAACATCCCGCTATTGGTTCTTTCTGCAGGATTTTTTTAACAGCCAGAGCGTAGACGCCGAGTTGAATACTTTTAAAGCTTTCAATATCTTTACGCGTGATCTTACGGGTTCCTGTTTTATAATCAAATATGACAGCTTCATTTTCACAACAATCCACTCTATCAAC
>JAFGJC010000335.1 GCA_016929305.1 candidate division CSSED10-310 bacterium
AGTAAACGCTTTATCAAATGTCCAACAATTAAGCATACCAAATACTATACCCGCATGAAATATGTCACCTGCACCTGTTGTATCTTTTACCGCAACGTTCAGACTCCCCGCCACTATTAATCCGTCGCCCCAGTCAGCGATGTATCCTTGATTTCCAAGTGTAACACCTACACAGGCACATCCCATGGATCGGAGTTTATTTACAACATTTTCAGGACTTTCGCAGTTTAAATACCGCCGGCCAAAATCTGAAGAGACAACGACAACATCTACCATCGGGAACAATGTCTCCCATCCTTCAGCCGCTTCCTCTGCATCCAAAACAACCTTTCCTCCATTTGATTTAATCCATTCAACTGCTTGGAGGTCAGCTTTCATTTCATGCCCGTCAATCAGAAGCATTCTGCATTGATCCAGCCAATCTTTTTTCACGTCCAATGTCGTTAGATTCAAATTCTCATGTCTTTGCCAGAAAATGGTACGCTCACCGGACAAGATATCAACTACAATCACAGCATGTTGTGTTAACGCATTATTCCGAATTGAAATAAACTCTGCGTCAATCCCTTCAGCAATCAGAGTATTGATGGCTACCGACCCGTTGGTATCATCTCCAATCGCACCGATAAGCCGCACGGGGCAGCCCCATCGATGCAGCGCAATAGCCGCGGTTGCTGCCTGGCCACCCGTAAATTTCATACTTGTTCTAATGCGTGATTTTTCACCCCTTCGCGGAAACTCATCGATGATATGCATATCATCAATCGCAATATAGCCTAACACCGCTGTTACCGGAAAACGCTGCACGATCACACTATTTCATCGCCGTTACTGACTTTATTCGGCGCATCATGGAAAAAACCGTTTCTTCCAACATGGGATGAACTTTAAACAAACCTTTGGAGATTAACACAGCAATGTAGACGATAACGCTTCGATACAATGGCAAGGAATGAAAAAGATTATGACGGCCAATAAAGGAAGTTCCTTTTTTAATCAGGCGTTTGACATGAGTTGAAAACGGGAAAAAACCATCATCAAGCAGATTAAAATCGTTATAAAATCTTCTTTGAAAATAAGGGAAATAGGTATTTTTTCGATACAGAGAGCCATATTTTTCCGACATCCACCACTGTTTTAGATCATAGCGATCGGCATAGATATCAAAAAGATGTGTACCTGGAACCGGAATCAGAATTCCAAGGGGATTGAATTCGTCCGTTACGGGTGACAAGGTTTTTAGATATTTTATGGATGCGCGTATGCTGGATGGGCTGTCCCAGGGAAATCCCCACATGAATCCGACGATGGATCTTATTCCGACCTCACGAGTCCATTTCAGCACCTTCTTTGCTTGGTTCAGATCCAGGTGTTTATTAACCCTGAACAATGTATCCATATCACCGCTTTCGACACCATAGAAAATTCTGAAACAGCCCGCTTTTTTCATTTTTTTTAATAGGTCCTGGGTGATCAGATCCATCCGTGTGGTACATTGCCAGGCTGGTGAAAAATCTTTCTTTTCAAGAATCATATCGCAAAGTCTTTCAACTCTGGAAAGGTCCGCAGAAAAAGCGTCATCCAGAAATTCGAAAGCAGTGACATTATGGGTTTCGTGCAGATGAAGCATTTCGGAGAAAACATTTTCAGCGGATCTCAAGCGGCAGCCGTGTCCAAAAACACCTTTATAGCAGTAATAGCAATTTGCCGGACACCCCCGACCCGAGAAAATAGCGCCATAAATCTGATAGGTAGGTGTATTCTGAGTGTACCATGCTTTGGGAAACAGATGCTTGGCGGGAAAAGGAAGTTTGTCGAGATCTGCGATTAAAGTTCCTGCTGGATTATGAACGATTTGCCCCGTTTTCCTTACGAATGAAATACCCGGCAGGTCATCCAGATTTTCATCATTGATTAATTTTGAGGTTAGAGATACGACGGTACTTTCACCTTCGCCACGCACAACAATGTCATAGCCATTGGTTAGTGTTTCCTCCGCCATCAAACTTGGATGTGGACCGCCGGCGACAAGGGGAATTCCTAGCGGTTTTAATTCCTGAGCAAATTCGTACGCAGGCTGGATGAATACAATGTTAAGAGTGACCCCGATCCACAACGGATTGAATTCCTTTGCCAAAATTTTCACATCTTCAACAGAGTAAGGATTATGAAGTGCAGACAGATCGACAACTTTGACCTCATGACCGGATTTTTCCAGCACTCCAGCCAGATACGCCAGGTTTAAGGGTGGAGTAAAATTCCGGTAAAGAGACGGAGGGAAAATTAATAATATCCTGGCCATATGATTAGTACCGAAAACTGCTTCCGCCCACAAATTCCCTTAATATCGACGTATTCGGGACTTCAGCTGTGGACACCTCCATAAAACACGACAATAAATCCACAAGACGACGCGCTTCTGAATATTCCAGTTCTGTCCGAGGTATTTTTTGAAGAACGGGTATGGCAAATCCTTTCAAAACAGATTGTTCATAAACTAACGCCGAATTAAACATAACATTAGCCTCTTCCTGAAATGGAAAAATCCAGCGATCTTCTCCTTCCCTGACTAGCGGCCACCTTCGAAGCGTATCCAAAGCCGTGTATGAACGAAAATGACTGTCACGGACTATCCTGCGTATCAAACGGGTGTCTGTCGTGGAAAACCTGTTATGATTATCGATGTTGAGGTGCGTCAACGCGCTTACATATACCTTGAACTTTAAATCTTTGGGAATGTTTGGAGTGAGGGCATCGTTGAGTCCGTGGATACCTTCAACAATCAGCACATCATCCTGTCGGAGCTGAATTAATTTTCCGGAATTCAATCGCTGACCCGTACTGAAATCGTACTTCGGAAGCTCGATAGCCCTGCCGTCTAACAATTCCGAAAGATGGTAATTAAAAAGATCGATATCTATAGCTTTTATATTTTCATAATCAAAATCACCATTAGGCAGGCGCGGTGTGCTGGTCCTGGGAACAAAGTAATCATCCATTTCAATCGTGAACGGGTTCAGCATGTTGACACGCAACTGTATACTCAGACGTTTGGAAAACGTAGTTTTGCCGGATGAGGAAGGTCCGGCAATCAGAATAAGTTTAATATTGGGACGTTTACTGCTGATATTATCTGCAATGTATGCAATTTTCTTTTCATGCAAAGCTTCAGATATTTTTATGATATCATCGATTTGTCCGCTGGCGATGGCTTCATTAAGATGACCGACATCGTTAATTTCAAGTATCTTACCCCAGCGCTCATACTCCTGAAAAATATCAAACAGTTTATTATATTTGGGTACTTTTGCCACTGTTCCCGGAGTGCTATGTCGGGGAAAGCGAAGCAGAAAACCGGTTTTAAACAACTCCAGGGAAAAATGTTTCAGGTAGCCTGAACTCGGAACAAGCGGCATAAAAAAGTGGTCTTTTAATGTACCGAAGGAATAGACATGTATTGTTTTCTGCCGAATCCATTTCAGAAGCCGGACTTTATCGTCCTGTCCGATTGACTGCATCTCCCGAATGGCATCTTCTCTGAGCATTCGTGTTCGAACGAAAGGTTCATCCATTCCTACTATTTCATGCATACGTTTTGAAACATTCTTCAGGATTTCTTCGGTAATCTCGACACCCTCAGCCCTGAAAAAAAATGCTCTGCCTAACGAATGTGCCACAGAAATAGTTGCTTTCGGATACGTCTCCTTGAAGGCTCGAAGCAGAAGGAAAACAAGCGATTGCCTGTATGAACGGATACCATCAATGGTGCCTAGATCTATAAAGTTGATTCTGCAATCCCGGACCGGTTTGTACCATAAATCAACCAATCGATTGTTTACCAAAGCCAGCACAATCGGATGTTCGTGATGTTTCTGATATTCCGCAACATAATTCATCAATGGTGTCTCTTCAGGCACCACCACCGAATCTTGATCTTCAAAAAGAACTTTCATGAGTGAATTCCGGTTATTTCCCGGCCTCCTTTCGATTAGACATGGTTTCTAAGCTGTAACTCAAGCGGGTGAGGATTTAGATAGATCTGTTGCCTGAGATAGGATTTGTTATATTTGCGCACATAATGATTGCATAACGTTATTGGAACGATAAGCGGCACCAATCCTTTTCTATAGATGTCGATGATTTCCAGCATTTCCTGTTTCTCATCCGATGTCAGATCTTTCTTGAAATACCCCAAAATATGCTGCAAAACATTGACATGTTTTCTGGGAGTCGTTTTAAGTGCCATTGCTTCAAGAAGTAATTTCTGATAGCGGTTCAAACAATCATCAAACGAGTAATTTTTTACATCGGCGGTTAATTTCCCCGCTTCCCGATAATGTTCAGGGCTGTGAGACATCATCAGGAGTTTATTTTTTGTGTGAAAAGCTACCAATTTACCTGGATCGGCATTGGATAATAGCATATCTTTCCATCTTTTGTAGACAAATACCCGCTCGATGAAATTTTCTCTCAGTTTTGGATCATGCAATCTGCCTTCTTCTTCTACAGGCAAAAGCGGAAAATGATCTGTAAAGACACGCGCAAATATTCCTTTTCCTGCTTTCAGCGGCATCCCGTGATTGTTATATACTTTGACTCTGAACAACCCGCTGCTCGGTGACTTGCTTTTGAAAATGAAGCCGCTTAAGTTATCGTTTTCCAATTGCTTCACCCGTTTTCTTGCCCATTGAAGCATCTGGTCTGTAACATCTTTTTTCGTGCGCACGGTAACAAGACGAGGTGATTCCGGATCACCAATCAGTCGAAAAGCTTCCCGGGGTATGCTGAAACCACATTCCACTTCGGGACAAACAGGTACATAATCAACGAATTTTCCCAGCGTTTGAACCATGAACGGATCATATTTATGTCCACCGTCATATCGAACTTTTTCGCCCAGCAGACAAGTACTAATACCCAATTTTATCTTCTCACTCATCGGTGATCTCCAATCTGTATCCATCCTGTTCGTAGTATCGAATGACAACAGGCAAGATTTAATTATACACGGAGTAGAACCTCAGACAAAATACCTTTTTAGAAGGAGCAAAAAACAAGCACCTTGACTTACAGCAGGGCGATATGCATCATCATGAACAATGCTACTCCTAATATTGCAGACTAACGGGAGGCCAGATCGTGAACATACATAAACTTGACCGAATTTTCAATCCGGAACGGATTGCGTTGATCGGAGTATCCACCAATCCCAACAGTGTCAGCGGAACACTTTTAAAGAATATGATCGGTGCAGGATTCAGAGGGGTTGTTTATCCGATTCATCCGTCTAATGAAGCTGTCCTGGGAATACCATGTTTCTCAGATATAAAAAATCTTCCGCGTATCCCTGATCTTGCCATTATTTGTTCGCCATCAACAGAAGTTCCAGAAAGAGTCAGGGAATGTGGTGAAGCCGGAATCCTCGGTATTATCATTATTTCTGCAGGATTTCGAGAAACGGGTGATACGGGCAGGTCGCTGGAAAAACAGATCCTTGATATTAAGAAGAGCTTTGAGGGGATGCGAATTATCGGACCGAACTGTCTGGGTGTTATCATTCCGCATTTAAATTTAAACGCCAGTTTTGCGGGTGTCATGCCCAAAACCGGGCATGTTGCCTTTATTTCTCAGTCAGGCGCTTTATGCACTTCGGTGCTGGATTGGGCACTGGAATCACACATCGGATTTTCCCATTTTGTTTCCGTCGGCAATGCGATTGATGTCGATTTTGCAGATCTGATTGATTATTTCGGTGAAGACGAAAAAACAAAATCAATCATTCTATACGTCGAATCCATTAATGAAGCCAGAAAATTCATGACGGCATCAAGAGCGTTTGCAAGATCAAAACCCATTGTCGCATACAAAGCCGGCAGGTTTCCGGAATCTGCTGAAGTAGCATCATCCCATACCGGCGCAATGGCTGCGGAGGATGATGTTTATGATGCAGCATTTCAGAGAGCAGGAATTGCCAGAGTCTTTGACATTGGTGATATTTTTGATTGCGCTGATCTTATCGGACGTCATAAGATTCCAAAAGGTCCCAATCTTGCCATTGTTACAAATGCAGGCGGACCGGGTGTTATGGCCACAGATACCCTAATTGCGGCGGACGGTCACCTTGCCAGTTTATCCGAAGACACCATTGCGAAGCTGCATGAAAATCTACCCCCGTTCTGGTCGAAACGTAATCCTGTGGATGTTCTGGGAGATGCCCGGCCAAAGCGCGTTGCAAAAGCTCTTGAAATTGTGCTTGCAGATAAAGGTGTCGATGCTGTTCTTGTCATTCTTACCCCTCAAGCTATGACAAATCCTACGGGAACAGCAAAACTGGTGGCAGCCATAGCGAGTGAAGCCAAAAAACCCATCCTCGCTGCGTGGCTCGGCGGGATGAGTATGCGTGAAGGTATCCGCATACTTAATCAAGCGGGAATTGCAGCCTACAGCACACCGGAACAGGCAGTAGGCGCATTCATGACCCTGGTCGCTTATTCAAGAAATCTGGATATCTTGTACGAAACACCTCGAGATATTCCCGTCGAGTTTCCGATTGATCGGCATGTTCTTCGTTCAAAATTTTTCTCGATGATTCCGGAAAACTCCGGTGTCCTCTCCGAATTAACATCCAAAACAATTCTTCAGGCATATGGAATACCTGTAACTCAACCGGCGTTAACCCACTCGGAAAACGAGGCTGCCGATGTCGCTCAATCGATAGGATATCCCGTCGTCCTCAAAATTCAATCACCGGATATCTCCCATAAAACCGATTTTGGCGGTGTGATTCTGGATATACACGATCCGGTGACACTGAAAGAAAGCTACCAACGATTGATATCATCAATAAAAACACATTGCCCCGACGCAAAAATTGATGGTGTCACGATCCAGCCCATGTATTCCTCCGGACAGGGCATTGAACTGATATTGGGAGCGAAAAAGGACCCTGTATTCGGTTCCGTACTTATGGCGGGCCTTGGCGGTATTGCAGCTGAAGTTTACAAAGACCGCGCACTC
>JAFGJC010000336.1 GCA_016929305.1 candidate division CSSED10-310 bacterium
AAAAGATAAATGAATCGGCGCGACAAAATCATATGTAGATTCTCTACCGCTATACCATGGCGTCAAACTGGTGATTTCCGGGCTGGTTTAACCAAGCTCGGAAATTCCACCAGCGGTAATGGCAAGTGGCCTCATTCCATGGCTCTACAGATGCCTGCTCTTTCGGTGCAGTTATCAGCCAAATGGAGATTCCGTCTGCATCGCGCTCGATCCTTGAAAATGGTTTTTGCTTTGACACTTCTTCACCGAAACAGACACAATAGAACAGTTTTTATAAACCGGAATTTCCATCACTGGCATAGTTTCCAGCGAATCGGTGCAGCACAAACCGGTGCCAATTATATGTCTCAATTTACAAGAGCGAATGAATCAGGAAATAGTGGAAATGTATCCATAGCCAAACAGGTAAACACGATATTAGAATTCTCTAATACTTCAGTCAATAGACTGCATCCTATTCTTTCACTACAATCGTTAAAATCATTGTTTCCACGCAATGAGAATGCATACACAAAGTACATTCGATCACTGACAGGGTTTCTGCATCCTTTTTCTGCCACATTGACAGCAAGGCAGAGTTTCGGACACGATACTCTGAGCAAATTAATGGTAACATGGCAACTGAACACACCCTTTTCAGATTCACGCAATAGGGAGGCAGTCTTATTAAAAAGGAGTCAATGGATAACTTTAATAAAAAAGATGCCTCTGATACACGATAAGCAAACAAGCGAGAGTAATATTCGAAGGATCCCATGGTTCATTCCATATCACTCTTTCAAGCAGACAATAATTGGTTTGAGAAATGATCGACGACCTCAATCCATGTCACCTTTGTTTTTAAAAAAGGAAGGAATGCGGATCAGATACGTTTCAATCATTCAAAGCATTTCAGATAGTACTATAGCGATCCTAAGAAACAATGACGAGTTGATCGATGATGGTGATAGTACAATAATCCGCAATGGACGATCAAGCAAACAATTTCTTAAAAGTATGACAGCAGAGCTGCGATACATTCCTCAACAAGGAGCATCAACACCATTACGGATCACCTCTGTCTCGCATCAATCCACACTACCAGCACCGGTTGTGATATATCACCGGTCTAATCAGCTGGGCGTTCCTATAAAGAGAAAGAGACATGAGCGCGTATTAAAAAAGTCCATATTCAATTTTCATTCAATTGATAGAAACCATAATCTTCGTCTATACTCACCTCTGTTTTTGTTGGCATTCTCGAATTTTACAGCTAAGGCAGCATATTCTGCCTATTCGAGTCACGTTCATCATTCAGCATTCACTGGATATAGTCAGGCGCGGTTTTTTTATACATTCAAAATGCATCCTATGAAAGAAACATTGAATGAAATTTCAGTTGTGCAGAACAATAAAAATTCTCTTTTATTCGATCGAAATGGAAGAACAAATAATAGAAAAAATACTTCTCCTTTGAAACCAGGAAAATTCTCGTTATCGTGCATTGATATGCAACATATTCAAATGCTCTCTTTTGCGCCGAACGAGGATCAAAAGGGAAAAGATATAGATACCCAGTCCACAACAAGTACAAACGAAGTAGTAATTGGAGCAGGGTTAAGGAAACCGCAAGGGATTGCCGTGATACCCGATCACCGTGCGGTGAGCAATCGCCATATCAATGAAATTGCGCATAAAGTGATTTGTATAATGGAGGAAAAATATCGCATAGAAGCCAAACGGAAGGGATTTTTAATATGAACTCAATTCCGGGGGATGGTGTATAATGGCACCTGGAGATCGAAATGATCCATATATGTCCTATCGGTTTCTGATAATCATAGATCAGATAATTGAAGGAGGATTCTCAGAAGTTTCGGGATTGGATATTACAACGCAGGTTGAGGAATACTGGGAAGGGGGAGAAAATAGTTTTGTCCATAAATTGCCAAAAGAAACCCGGTTTGCTAATCTCATTATGAAAAAAGGATTGGCTGATAAATCAAGGCTGTGGGAATGGCATTTCGAGGTAGTCTCAGGATTAATCATACGAAGAGGTGTTCACATCGTGCTTTTGAAAGATCGTGAATCGGCTCCTCTCCAGATGTGGAGTTTTAAGGACGCATATCCAGTCAAATGGACTGGTCCAGAATTGAAGGCTGACGCAAATACCGTTGCTTTTCAGACATTAGAGCTTGCTCATCATGGATATCTCGGCTCTGGTGTCATGAATCATTGATCTCTATCCACAATAAAAATGAAGCATTTGTAAGCATGTAAGCGGAAAATTATGTCGAAACAAAAAATCATTATTCAGCCACTCGATGATCATTTGAATACCTATGGATCTCCTATTGAGGCTTATTATTTTAATCCGAATGAATTTACCATTGAAACAAAAAATCAGTACCAGCGCACCGCAGTGCCGGGGCTGCCGACTCCGATTACTCAATTTATCAGCGGGGAGACTCAGACCATTTCCTTCAGTCTGCTTTTTGATACATATGAAAAAAGGACCGACGTCAGAAAGTACACCAAGCAGGTAGTGAAGTTGATGGATATAGACCCGAGTCTCCACCATCCTCCAGTATGTAAATTTACCTGGGGAGGAAAGGCTCTTTCATCAATAAAGGATAATTTTCACGGTGTGATTGATAGTTGCTCCCAGAAGTACACCATGTTCCTGGAAGACGGAAAACCGGT
>JAFGJC010000337.1 GCA_016929305.1 candidate division CSSED10-310 bacterium
CCACTGAGAAGGTAGTTGTAAAAAAGAAACAATCCGGCGAACAGGGCAACAATCAGAGTAAACAGTACCACGTGTTTCCAGAAACGGGATTTCGAGGGTTTAAAAACGAAAAGAAAAATGGCTGAGACGGACAGGTACATTGCCAGAGCTGTCAGAGGCCGTGTATTTAATAGCAATCCGCAGAACAGGGCACTCACGGATGTGTTGTGAAACGATGGTTTTTCCAGGGTTTTCAGACAGAACAAAAGTGTGCAAAGTGTCAGGAGCAGGCCAGCGGGATGAGACATCATGCTGGCGGACATGCAGATGAAGAAGGGTGAAGATATCAGAAAAACGGAAGCCCATAACGCTACCCGGAAGTTGAACATACGCCGGCCGGTAATGTAGATTACGATCATTGCGAGGGCGCTGAGCAGCGGATTGACCAGCCAGGGTTTTCCTGCAAACACGCCGAACATTAACAGGAATGGAAATACAAATGGATAGTGGCTGTGCCATCGCCCGTCCCTGTAAACAATCAACTCCTGCGCAAAAAACTCCGGCAGCTTCGGCGTGTCGGCATATAACCGGCCATGCGAGAATAATGTTGCCTGAAACAGACTGTTCACAGAATCCTGAACGTGAGGTTTGTTTTCGAGGTATTTCGTGTTGATGACAGCTGAGGCTGTAAATGCCGATACCGCAAATGCCAGGGGAATCAGACATTCCAGAGCGAATCGCCACGATTTACGGTTTATGCTGCCTTCGAAAATCCAGTCTAAAACCAGCGCCACTCCTGCAGCCGCCAAACCTGCTCGTATATAATTGTCCTTGATGATCCATGCAGCGATAATGCACGCGGCGGATATGACAATATAAACAAGCCAGCTGCGTGCGGGAAAATGCCGTTTGAACAGATATTCGAGCCCTCGAATGACAATGGCGACCATCAAAGCCAGCAGCAGACAGAACAGAAAAATGAACAGCCCATAGCCATAGCTGTGCATGAGTTTTGACGTAATAATCCGCAAACTCTGAGAAGCGCTTTCTGTCAGCAGAAAAATCCGGTTCTGAACCGTTTTACCATCTTCGTTGATGATTATCGAAAGGCAGTGTTCACGGTAGAAACGGAATTTGACTTCACCCAGATTATCTTTATTGCGGACACCGAAAAACAGACTGGTTTCCGAGGGATTCATCACATCTCCCTCGATTCGGATGTTGCGCCAGTTTAGATTGCCGGCGTAAACCGTTCCTCGGTGATCGGAAATCAGCTGACCTTTGTCGTTGATTGAAACAGTCCCGGACCCAACACTCCATTTCGAAAAATCAAGTTTATCAAAGGTTTCTGTGAAAAGGATTTTCCCGGTATCGATATCAGTGACGGTGATGTTGTCCCATGCCTGTGGTGCGATTGCAATGGGTGGCCGGCCGATATCGGTGATTTCTATGCCGATCTTCCCCGCCATCGGATTTCTTAACTCCATAGTACCAAGATGTTTGCCATCCCGATATACGGCACAATTATTCTCACGGTTATCGATACGAAGATGTGTCACGGATCCGTCTTTCGACCATAACCATAATGCCAGACAGCAGATATGCATCATTAGAAAATATAGTATGCCCAATCTGACGATCCGTCTCATAATCGTTGCGTTTTCCTATACTTCGCTACGTTTCCCACCTGCATTTTGCTCGTTCGATGCAAACACCAAAGATAATGAAGACCCGATAATCGCGCGATAGTATAGCACGGTTAGACCTTTTCTGAACAGATTTGATATCGGACAGATAAAAAACACCGGTGATACCTGCTGGTTTAATCGGACCAGTGATGACAGCTCAGATATTGCAGTTGTTATACCGAGAACGGCACGAATTATAAGGTAATCGCTGGTGAAATTTGATATAAGCATAAGTTCTGGGTTTCAGGACGGGATTTATTCCGGAGCGGACACAGGTGAAAACAACGCGGGAGTGAAACCGATGAATATGAAGCAGCGATTTCAGGCTGTAGTTTTCGATTTGGATGGCACGTTACTGGATACGATCGGTGATATCTCCGATTCGATGAATACAGTTTTAAAAGCCAGGGGATTTCCGTTACATAGCGAGTCGGAGTTTAAAATGTATATAGGAGACGGTATCGAGGAGTTTGCAGAGCGTTCCATTCCGGCTGAGATGCGTTCAGAGGTGTTGATCCGCGAACTTGTCAGAGAAATGAGGGCAATATACCGTGAGCGTTGGCAGTGCAATACTAAACCGTATCCTGGAGTACCTGAGCTTCTTGACTGGCTGACGGTCCAAGAGATTAAGCTTGCCGTGTTATCGAACAAGCCGCATGATTTTACCAATGAAATGATTCGAGCGCTGCTGTCGCGATGGAAGTTCAATCCTGTGATGGGAGCATGTCCGGAGATACCCAGAAAACCCGATCCCGCGGGAGCTTTTAAGCTTCTGGAACGTGTGGGTCTTCAGGGCGACAACGTTTTATATCTCGGCGATTCGGAAAACGACATGCTGACCGCCAATGCATCCGGAATGCATGCTGTCGGTGTTTCATGGGGATTCCGCTCGGAAGCCTGTTTGCAGGAAGCAGGCGCGGAGTGGGTCATCGGTCATCCCTGTGATTTGAAGGATATTATTCAATCCGGCACGAAAAATTCATTCAAAGCTGCTGATTGCTGAATGCACTTGTTATCCAGTGCGAAGCTCTGCCATAATATAATGGCGAAGCAATTCGATGAAAACGAACAAAAGACAGATGGCGGCGTCAAATATGCCGAAACGGATAGGAGACTACCGCATTGTTGAACTGCTTGGTGAAGGCGGCATGGGTTTTGTCTATAAAGGCGAGCACACAGCGACCGGTCAAGTTGCAGCGATTAAGATCGTCAAATTATCCAAGCCACACTGGCTGGCAAGCTTAAGGCGGGAGATCAGAGCGCTTGCGCGCATTCGGCATCCGGGCATCGTGCGCATCATCGATGAAGGTGTGGCTGATGATCGGCCGTGGTATGCAATGGAACTGCTCAGAGGTGTCACCCTCCGCAGATACTGTGCTGATTTTCTTTGGGGCAGTTCAAGTATTTCAACACTCCTGGGTGATGAATATCCCGGAGCATCCGTGTGGAATATTCGGCATACTCCGCTCACACCGTCACATTGGCTGACCAAGATTTTCGGTACGACGATGGAAGCGGAAGTATGGGACGATCTATTAGCGGATCGGAAAGCTGTATCACTGGAGCCTGTCTTTACGAAAGGAGAACTGAAGATACCCGCAGCGGGTGGATCGGTGGAGATGCTGCTGACCATCATCGCACGCCTTTGTCATACGTTGGCGTTTATGCATGGCGAAGGCATCATTCATGGAGATCTGAAACCCGACAATGTTTTGATTTTACCTTCGGGAATGCCGGTGATCATGGATTTTGGTTTGATGACACAGATGTGGCGTCATGAAAGCCGGGAAGACCTTGAAACCGAAAACGCCGCTGGTGGCACCCTCATGTACATTTCACCCGAACAGCTCCGTGGCGAACTCGTCGATGCCAGAACTGATCTCTATGCGCTCGGTTGCATTCTCTATGAACTGGTAACAGGCCGCGTTCCATTTTATGGGTATACCACAGCTCAGATTGTCAGAGCGAAACTTGAGTTTGATCCGCCGCCACCTGGTGATCTGGTGTTCGGTTTATCCAAAACACTGAACGATTTGATCTGCAACCTGCTTCAAAAATCCCCCATGGATCGTATCGGTCATGCCATTGATGTCATTGACATTCTGGTGAAATCAGGCGCTGATCCTACACTGCAACACGGTATGCCGGATCCCAAACCCTATATCTACAGATCGAAATTCATTGGAAGAGACCGTGAATATGAGGCGTTGATCAAATGTCTGGACCAGTTTGAGTCAGGAACCGGGGGTGTGGTGTTTATTGGAGGTGAAAGCGGCGTTGGGAAAACACGGTTGCTTCTTGAATTTGCCCGATATGCCCGGCGAAAGAAAACCCTGGTGCTTTCCGGTGACTGTTCCAGCGCAAATTTGGGAAGAGGTTCCGATGAAAGAGAAACCGGGAAACCGCTGGCGGGATTGAAACGATATCTGCAGTACGTCACTTCTGAAGGCTGGCAGGAGGGCAACGATAATCTCAGGAATGTCATCCGGAAACATGCCCAAATCCTGGTGCACTTTGAACCACTTTTCAAAGAATATTCAGATCAAACGGAAGCTTCAAATCACATTGATCTTTCGCCAGATACAGCTCGATTACACCTGTTTTCTGCACTGATCGATATTTTACGCCAGCTTTCCGTGAATCGGCCCGTGATCCTTCTGCTGGATGATTTACAGTGGGCGGATGAATTAACGCTTGGATTTTTGGAATTCGCATTGAGAACCGGTTCGTTTAAACGTTCAAAACTGCTTGTCGCAGCCACATTCAGAACCGAAGAAACCAGCGATGCACTCTCACGGTTACTGAAATATGCCGGTGACAGCCGGGTAATTCTCAACAGGCTTTCGTATGAAGCCTTGAGAGATATTATTTTTCAGATGCTGTCGGTAAAACGAGCGCCCCCATCGTTTATCAACGATTTGATCCTGCGATCGGAAGGCAATCCATTTTTTGTAGCGGAGTATCTTCGGTTAAGTATTGGGGAGGGATATCTGTATCGCGACTCGACCGGCAAGTGGCTTGTTTCGTCGAAATGGCTTCAAACGAAACAACGGGTATCGCGACAATTTCTACCGGTTTCACTCAGAGATCTCGTTGCTCGCCGTTTAAACAAACTCTCGGATTCCGCCAGACAGATTGTGGATGCGCTTGCTGTGGTGGGATACGATGCCGAGGTGATTCTGCTCTGGGCACTGTTTCCTCTGACAGGGGATATATTGGATGCCATCGATGAACTTTATGCTAAAAACATTGTGGAGGAAACCCCGGAAGGAAAGGTGCAATTTGTTCATGCGGTGATTCGGGAGGTGGCTTACGAAGAATTAACTTCTGAAGCACTCATGAAGATTCATAAACGTGTGGCTGAGGCTTACGAGTCGGTTTATCCGGATTCCTTGCAGGAGTATCCGGCGCTTCTGGGTCAGCACTGGGAACAGGCTGGAAATCCAGAACGTGCCAGGCATTATTATACAGAAGCTATAAAAAATTCTTTGAAACACTATGCATTCAAGGAGGCGGAGAAGCTATTCACTTCGTATCTGGGACTCCTTGAGACACCGACGTCTGATGGGGTGATGATGCGTCTTCGTTACGCCATAAGCGTGTTATATTATACTGGGCGTTCTGAAGATGCATTACGCGTTCTAAATACCGCTCTCCACGAAGCCCGGAAGATTGGTGACAAGGCATGTGAATGCCATGTGCTGTTGGGTCTTGGGACAATATACAGAAGTCAGCAGAAAAGCAATGAGGCGAGTTCGATGTGCATGCAGGCACTTCATCTTCTGAAGGATCTGGATGATGAGCGCACTGAAGCTGATACATTGGGAGATCTCGGAACGATTAGACTCCAGGAAGGCGATTATCCGGAAGCGTTGAAATATTACAAACGCGCTCTGAAAAAATACCGTAAAACAGGTGATAAAAAATTTGAGGGGATCACTCACGGCAACATGAGTATTGTTTACGGGCAGCTTGAGGAGATACCGGAAGCGTGGGAACACTACAAAAAAGCCATGACCATTAGCCGTGCGATGGGTGACCGGCGGACAGAATGTAATTTGCTCATTAATGCTGCAAACCTTCATAAATTGAAAGACGATAAAAATTCTGCTCGAAAAAGCTATCAGCAGGCGCTTGTTATCGCTCGCGATATCGGTGATATTCGAGCTGAGGCGGTTATCCAGATCAATCTTGCAAAGCATTACCGTGAGCATGGGTATGGTTCTGAAGCGTATCGGGCAATGAAGGCGGCTTTGGATATCTTTCTGAAAACAAACGATTTTGAAGCTGAAGCTGATACACGGTTCAATCTGGGTGTATATTTTATGGAAGAAGGTGATCCCGATGCGTCTCGGGAATATTTCGATCAAGCTTTGGGTATTTATGAATCGATTCAGGCGGCTGAAAAACAACTCGAAGTGAACATTCAAATGGCCCGGCTCGCGCGAAGAATATCAGCTGCCTCAGAGACCGCTCGATCGATTCTTGATGATATCGAAAAAAGATCAGACAGCTCCATGGAAAATATACGTTCGAAAGTTCTTTTAGAACGAGCTTATTTGGAATTGATGCAAAACCGGGATCCCGGAGCCTTGATAGCGGATATCGAGCAATGCTTGCAGAGAAGAACTGGTATAAGAAGCGATGCGGCAGATGAATTGAAGGTCTTGAAGAAAACATATGAAGCCTGGCGAGAAGGTGCTGAACTGCTGCGTGGTGAACTTGCCAGTGCTCTGCCGCATAAATTGAGCAAATTTATAAAATCGTTGCGTAGTTAGAGAAGTGAATGGATATTTCAGATGCATATAGAGCATTGTTTTCTTATCAATAATAGCTGTTTCAAGAAGTGCTTAGATTGCATATTTTGATCATTTCAAGTATAATATAATTATCTTTTGTCGGAAAATCCGATAAATTACAAATGACATAAACGATTAAGCAGTCAGAGGAGCTGAAAATGGCGAGAATGGAAAAGATTCATAGGGATCGCTCACAGGATCCTGATTTACGTGAAACAACCGGTACCAGCAAGCCACCGGATATTGTCGTATTTGATGACATGTTCGAAGATGGCGCGGCGGTGCTTGAGCCGCAATTTGAGCCCAATATCGACACATATCTGGATACGTTATGGGAGGCCAATCCCATTATATATAGGATCTTGAAAGATTCTGAAGATCTGGAGACGGCCAGAGACAGAATGTATGACTATATTGCTGCGGAGGAGCGGCGGATTTTTGATATCGACAATGACCAGCATATCCTTGAAAAAGCGACGGCGAGGGAATCCATTCGTGTGCTGAGGAGTATCATTGGTCCCATCAACGAAAAACGTGCCAATTTCTCAGCGTTGAGCTGTCTGTGGCACCTGGCGAAGGATCGAATCGAGGCTATCGATTACCCAATTTCCGCAGGTTTTATGATAGAGTTTATCCACCTGTTTATGGGGATCGTGGGAAGGTCAAGTATCTATCATAATCGTGTCCGGCGGGGTGAGAAGTCACCGGCTTTTCTGAAATTGAAAGGACGGGAAGCAGCTGATGCACGAACACGGGTGCTTGACGAATTGGGGGAGAAACTGAAATTTCATATGGCCAGGTATCCTTCGGGATTGGAAAAATCGCAGATTGAATTCCGCGTGAATAATCGAAAACGCATTTTGAAGTATTTTGGCGGCACAGATACGGATTGGTATGATTATTCCTGGCAATTGAACCATGTTATCAGAACCGCACAGACGCTTATCGATTTGATCGATTTGACCGAAGAAAAACAGATGGCCGTGAGAAAGGCTTATGAGCACGGCATTCCCTTTGGGATTACACCATATTATCTCAGCCTGATGGAACCGGATTTGTCAGGTTCCGGCGACCACGCGGTTAGAGCTCAGGTTATTCCTTCACCCGATTACGTGAACTTGATGGTAAAACACAAGAAGTGCAGGGATACCGCATTTGATTTCATGGGGGAGCACGATACATCGCCGGTCGATCTGGTGACACGTCGATATCCGTTGATCGCTATCCTGAAACCGTTCAACACCTGTGCGCAAATATGCGTGTATTGTCAACGGAACTGGGAAATAGACCAGGTGCTGGATCCGAACGCAATGGCCGATAAAAAGATCCTGGACCAGGCGATGGCATGGTTCGAAAAACATCCATCGGTCGGCGAAGTGCTGGTTACAGGCGGGGATCCATGTATCATGAAGGATCAAGCATTGGAAGATATACTTAAAGCCCTCAGCGATATGGAACATATATATCGAATCCGTATCGGAACCCGAACACCTGTTGTGCTTCCGATGAGATGGACAG
>JAFGJC010000338.1 GCA_016929305.1 candidate division CSSED10-310 bacterium
GGCAACATTGCATTTCCGGGTTATATGGATTGGTTGGCCAGTGCCGGTTTGGATGGATCGGATGTCATCATTGCAAATGTTGACAGCGGCATTCAGGACTCACATGTGGATTTGGCAGGGCGGTTGATTTCCTGTTCCGGGCAGACGTGTGGTGGCAGTGCGTACAGTGATCATGGTACGCATACCGCAGGGATAATGGCGGCAGACGGCACTTCGGGAGTCATGGACGGATTCGGATTTCTGAGAGGGCTCGGAATATCGCCGGGAGCCAGTCTTGTGGAGCAGGTTTACAGTCCATGGTATCAACAAGCCGGCGGCATGCTGCTGTTAATGCGGGATTCCTTTAACAACGGTGCTTCATTGTCTGGCAACAGTTGGGGACCTTCTTCATATCCACAGGGTTATGACAACGACACTATGCAGGTCGATATCGGTGTCAGGGATGTCGATCCTGAAACACCGGGGAATCAATCGTTGAGTTATATCCTGTCCATTATGAACGGTAATGGCGGTGTTTCTTCTCAGGGGACACCGGATGAAGCTAAAAACTGCTTAACGATAGGATCGACAAAAATGCAATTTTTTGGCGGCTCGCAGGATTCGGAAATCGACGATTTGTCATCCAATAGTGCTCATGGTCCCGCAATGGACGGCCGAAAAATTCCACATCTCGTCGCACCCGGCTGTTATGTCGATTCGACGCTTCCCGGCACTTTTGGATTGAAATGTGGAACCAGTATGTCGTCACCTCATGTCAGCGGTGCTGTGGCTCTCTTCATCGAATACTACCGGGATTTGTCAGGAATGGAACCGTCACCAGCCTTGATAAAAGCGGCATTTCTACCGGAAGCTCATGATCTTGCCGGGCACGCGGATGCTGATGGCTATGCGATGGGACATCCTTTTGACAGCAAACAGGGATGGGGCAGATTGGATATTGAAGCCGTGGTTCACCCTCAGCTTCCCCACCTTTATTTCGATAATCCCGTCGTTTTTGATAATACCGGTGAAATTTGGGAGAAATCCCTGCGTGTTTTTAACCCTTCCCAACCCGTACGCATGATGCTTGTCTGGACTGATGCGCCAGGCCATGGTCTGGGCGGTAATACCCCTGCCTGGAACAATGATCTTGATTTATCCGTTACTGCGGGCGATGACGTTTACTATGGCAATGTTTTTGGGCCTGAAGGCTGGTCGGTTACCGGTGGTTCACCGGATGGCATGAACAATACGGAAGGTATTTTTCTGGGACCGTATCCTCCGGAATCGCTGACCATTCAAGTTCTTGCTGCCAATATCAATTCCGACGGCATCCCCAGCCAGGGTGACAATACCGATCAGGATTTCGCTCTGGTTATAACAAATGTTTATGAGCAAAGTTCCGATGGTCAGATTGTGATGGACAGCGCGGTGTATACCTCTGGAGATTCTATTCAGGTCACGGTGTCGGATTATGATTTGCAAGGGAACATGTCACTCTCTGTTACCGTGGAAAGCGATAGCGAACCGGATGGTGAAACGGTGGTATTGGAAGAAACGGAGTTTGAATCTGGGGTATTCGAGGGTTCGATATTGACGACGGTTTCTCCGGGAACGGCTCAGGAGTTAACCATTGCTCATGGCGATCTGATTAGAGCGGTGTATTATGATGAAGATACCGGTAGCGGTCAGCCGGGGGAAAAGACCGCTCACGCGGTTGCTGATCTTCAACCGCCGGAAATATCCGCCATTACGGTGTCTGCAATAAGCTCCGATTCAACGGTGATTGAATGGATCACCGATGAGCTGTCACTGACGCAACTGAATTATGGAACATCAACGCCGCCGGTAAACAGTTTGATGTTGGAAGGGTACAGGACGGTTCATTCGATATGTGTGGAAAATCTGACGCCCTGCATGAATTATTATTTTGAGATATGCGGGACTGACGAGGCGGGAAATACGGTTGTGGATAACAACAACGGTAACTTTTATGAATTCTTTACGCTTGAGAAGGTTTATCTGATTGCCGAGAACATGGACAGCGATCCGGGATGGCTGGCTGAGGGTGACTGGTCCTGGGGTATGCCTTTGGGAGGTGGTGGATCCAGCGGTAATCCGGATCCAATATCAGGGAATACCCGGACCAATGTTTACGGATATAATCTGAATGGTGATTATTCCAATAATCAGCCGGAATATTCACTGACGAGTCCATCTATGAACTGTATGGAAGGAACGGGTATTACGTTGAGTTTTTATCGTTGGCTCGGTGTGGAAAATTTCATGCACGATCACGCACGCGTTCAAATTTCCACAGATGGTGGAGTAACCTGGATGAATATCTGGCAGAACAGTTCATCCTTGCCGGGAGGAGAATGGGAATTTATTGACTATGATATCTCTTCGTGGGCAGATGGCGAACCGGATGTCAGAATCAGATGGACAATGGGTACCACGGACAGCATGATCACATATTGCGGCTGGAATATCGATGATGTTGACGTATCATTTGAACGTGAGTGTATTCCAGTTACAGTGACACCCACGACGACCCCGCCGCTTGATCCTACTGCAACGCCGATACCGCCAACACCGTCAATCACAGCGACGTCGACATGTACTGCGGTGCCGCCAACAATGTCTCCAACGTCAACGCCGGTTGTGACCTTAACTCCCGTCCCGCCTTCGGCAACACCGGAACCGTCAGGAACACCTGTTCCGCCGACCTGTACACCAACTCCCGATTGTACAACATTGGGGGTTACCTTGTGGATGCCGGCACACCATTTTGCTCCGGAAGATACATGTGCCTGCATGGTGAGTATCTGTAATCCTCAAAATATGACCGAAGAAAACATACCACTCTTTGTCATACTGGATGTTTTCGGTTCACTGTTTTTCGCTCCGTCATTCACCGGCTTTGATCACTATACGGTAACTCTCGCTCCGGGAATTATGCAGTTTGATGTTATTCCGTTCTTTAAATGGCAGCGAGGAGCTGGTGATGCGGATGGTATCTTCTGGTATGCGGCGATAACGGATCAAAGGATAACGCAAATCCGTGGTGAATGGGACAGTTGGGAATTTGGCTGGTCGGAATAATCAATCAGACGTTGAACTTTATGCGAATGATATCGCCATCTTGAACGATATAGTCCCGTCCTTCGAGACGCATCGAGCCCGATTCCCGGACTTTCGATTCTGAGCCTGCTTTGATGAAATCATCGAAACGGATGACTTCCGCTTTGATAAATCCACGCTCCATATCCGTATGAATTTTTCCGGCAGCTTTCTGAATGGGTGTTCCAATGGGAAGCGTCCATGCTCGGAGTTCTGTTCCCACGGTGGTATAGAATGTTATCAATTGCAGGAGTTTGTATCCTGCATGGATAAGACGATCCAATCCGGAAGCCTCCAGTCCCAATTCCCGCCGATACTCCGACTGTTCTTCCGATTCCAAAGCCACAATCTCTGATTCTATCTTCCCGCTCAGAACAATCGTATCTGTCTCATCCAATTCAGCTTTTTTTCGTGCTTCGCGAGCATATTGGCTATCAGCTGCAAGATCATCTTCGGGTACGTTAAGGACGTACAGCACAGGTTTTGAAGTAAGCAGAGAAAGTTCCTGCATCACGGGGGAGGAGATGATCTCCGCGGACAGTTTCCGGCCTGGATATCCTCTGTCCAAATGCTCTTTGACAACCGTCAGAATATCGATGGCATTTGCGGCGTCCTTCTGACCGACCTTGGCCATCCGCTTCAGTTTTTCCAGTCTTCGATCCACCATATCCATATCTGCCAACAGCAGTTCGATATTTATCGTTTCAATGTCATCGGCAGGGTGTATTTCTGGAGTGACATGGGCGACATTCGCATCGTTGAAACAGCGGACGATATGTGCCAATGCTTGCACAGACCGAATGTGACCCAGAAATTGGTTGCCAAGTCCTTCCCCTCTGCTCGCGCCTTTGACCAGTCCTGCAATATCAACGAACTCCATAGTGGTCGGTGTCATTTTTTGTGGTTTCAGCAGTTCCGTAAGCTGCGTTAATCGAAAATCCGGCACTGCCACTTTTCCGATATTCGGTTCAATCGTACAAAACGGAAAAGCCTCTGCAGGGACGCCGATGGTTGTTAATGCGTTGAAGATTGTTGATTTTCCAACGTTAGGGAGACCGATGATGCCGCAACTGAAACCCATCTTTCAACTCCTTTGGTAAAAGTATACCCAACGAATAAACACGCTTTTCTTACAGGCGAATATTGTTGTATCACGAAATATAGTCTATCATAAACATTTGAAAAATGGAGTCCTGCGAATGGAATCTCCACATGTACATAGATGAAATGTGGCAATTCATGATATTCGCGATTTAAGGAGGTTTTTGTGCCTGGGACACAGAAAGTGTTCGTTCTGTTTTTTCTCACAATTTCTGTAATATTGTTTGTAAACTGCAGCAACACTGGGAATCAGGGGAAAAAACAGGATTATGTTCAGGGTATTGCCAAGCCGGTTCCAATTTATCCCGGATCCCGGCTGGTCGATTCCGGGGACAGCGGGAATCAAATAACCCCAAATCCGCCGCCGCCGGATTCAAATCAACCTCTCATCAGATGTGAAACGAATGATTCCGTTGAGAAAGTCATGGGGTATTATGATCAAGAGCTGGTGAGATTTGGATGGAAGCGCAACTTTTGGATACCAATCGGCGACTCCTCCCACGTAAGTTCATGGACTCACAACACATCAAAACAGAATATAATCATCACTGTAGGAAAACTCGAAAATGGCAATACAGCCATAGGAATTCAAAGAGCGACATGATTCGATGAGGATGTTTTGAAGAATATGAGGAAATGAATTATACTGAACTACCATAAAATGAAGAACGGAATGACGTGTATCTGGATTATTACAACTTCAAATGGAATAGCACCGAGTTGTGCTGCCTGAAAAGAGTATATTCCGCTGATGAAATCAGAAAAATCACCAAAACGCAGATCGAGTGATTCACGAAAGAAGAAAGCAGAATTGCTTGACGAACTGCGGGTGCTGCGCAAACAGCGCACCGAGTTAGCCGATGAAAATCGAAAGCTGAATCAGGTGATTAAAGAACGGGAAGCAGATGGTAAGGCGGATGCAAGCGATAGCGATCAGGTCGAAAAATATTTTGGACAGTTCATTGATCCCAAAGATGCCCAGACTTTCCGAAAACACTCACTGAAAATTCTGAATTCAGTCGTTAATTCCATGCCGGATATCGTATACCGGCTGAATCAAAACGGAGAGATCGTTTTCATTAATGAAACGATTCGCAACTATGGTTATGAACCGGATGAATTGCTGGGTAAGAATATATTTGACATCGTTCATCCTGATGATATCGAAAAAGCTCGGTATCGGATAAATGAGCGACGAACCGGCAGGCGTAAGACTCAGATGCTGGAATTGCGTTTGATACGAAAAGATCGCACGCCGGTGCCTTTTGAAATTCGGACCAAGGGTATACAGGATCTTCCGATTTTCCTTATCAGTGCAGAAGGATTGTATTCCACGGAGTTTCCCCGAGCAGAAACCTTCATCGGCACACAAGGTGTTGCGAGAGATATCACGGAGTTCAAGCTGACCACTGCGGAGCTTGCGTTGGCGATGGAGCGGTTGAGGGCAGTTCTGGATGCGGTTCCGGGTTATGTTTCCTGGGTATCTTCCGATTTGACGTATATAGGTGTTAACAAGCAACTGGCTGCCGAATTCGGAAAAACTCCCGAAGATTTCGAAGGGCAGAAAGTTGGATTTCTGAGAGGCGGCGAAGATTTTATTAATTTTACACAGGATTTTTTACGGACAGGAAACGCGCATGAAGTCCGGGAAGTCAAGATAAAAGTCCAACCTAAAATGAAATTTTACATCGTTGCTGCCAGAAAATATCTTGGCAATCAAGCAGCTGTCTTTGTGGGTATTGATATTTCTGACAGGATTGCTGCGGAAAAAGCCCTTGAAAAATATCAAATGAATTTAGAAGAGCAGATAGCGGAAAGAACTCAGGAGCTGGCAATCGCAAATAAAATGTTGAAAGCTGAAATTGCCGAAAGAAAAAAACGGGAGGAGGAGCTTCTGAGAGCATCCCGTCTGGAATCGATCGGGTTGCTTGCTGGCGGAATTGCTCATGATTTCAACAATATTCTTACGGCAATACTTGGGAATATTTCGATTGCCAAGAGAAAAACAGCTTCCAGAGATCCAATATTCAATCCGCTGGATGTGGCTGAAAAAGCGACGGCAAGGGCTCAGGAGTTGGCTAATCAATTACTGACATTTGCCAATGGCGGAGCGCCCGTTAAAAAAACAGCATCCATCGGTGATCTGATCAAACATTCCGCCATGTTCGCACTTCGAGGATCGAATGTTTCCTGCCAGTTTGACATACCTGACGAACTGTGGAAAGCCGACATAGATGTCAACCAGGTCAATCAGGTTTTGAACAATCTGGTGATCAATTCTGTTCAGGCGATGCCGGATGGCGGTCAGATCGAAATATCTGCCGAAAATTGCCATGTCAACACACGAAACACACTGGGATTGCCTTCCGGACGGTATCTGAAAATCTGCATCCTTGATCATGGCTCGGGCATTCCCAAGGATCATCTCTCCAAAGTTTTCGATCCGTATTTCACGACCAAAGTCGGGGGATCAGGACTGGGCCTGGCAATGGTCTACTCTATTATGAAGAAACACAAGGGGCGGGTGACTCTGGATTCCGATATCGGTGAAGGCACTACGGCAACGCTGTTCTTTCCCGCCGCTGAACCAGTAAAGAAGAAACCAAAACATAAAAAAACTACCCGGATACCGGAAAGCAAATCAAGAATTCTCGTTATGGATGATGAAATACTGGTCAGAACAACATTGGATTATATGTTGAGAGATCTGGGATATGACGTGACGACCGTCGTGAACGGGATGGAAACGATCGAAAAATATCAATCTGCAATCTCTGAAAACCAGCCCTATGATCTTGTTATCTTGGATTTAACGATTCCAGGTGGTTTGGGGGGAGTTGAAACAGCCAGGCGGTTACTTGAAATTGATCCGGATGTTCCCATCGTATTGTCCAGCGGGTATTCTGATGAACCGGTGATGGCAGATTATAAACGATACGGATTCTCGGGGTACATTCCCAAACCATATAAGATTAATGTTCTGGAAAAAATAGTCGGCGATTTACTTAAATGAACATTCAATATTTTAGGGGATATTATATACTGATTAATAAAAAGTATTCGTTTTTTCGGGAGAGAATATTATGAAACTAAATATAGCGGGTGTTTTGCTTTTGACCATGGCAGTAAGTACGGTGGATGCTAAGGAAATAATGTTTGGTGTTTTGGGATCCTATGTGTCCCCCGAAGAGCAGTTTATGGGTAAAGTGCCGTTTACGTTTTATGTCAAAACTCCCGATTACACATCGACATGACTCACCTTTGACGGAATCGTTGATTTCGAAAGTGGTTATAGTTTTGGGTTTTATGGGACGGTTGTATTTAACGAAAAATGGGGAATAAATACTGCGCTGACCTATAC
>JAFGJC010000339.1 GCA_016929305.1 candidate division CSSED10-310 bacterium
AACCGAAAGGAGGTTTTGTGAGGAGTAGTAATGTTTTTGATGGCATTATTCTAAAAACCTGTGTCTGGGGGGTTCTTATGCTTTTAGTGATCACAGGTGTGACGACGGATTTGTGTGTAGCTCAAGTGCGATCAAGCACGAATTATGAAGTCACGGAAGAAGTCGTTGCTACGGGAGGGCATGAAGCATCATCCACAAACTACACCAATGAAAGCACCTTGGGGCAACCTGGAACAACGGGTATCAACACCAGCACAAATTACGAGAACCAGAGTGGTTTCTGGCACACGATTTTAGTTGAACTGCCAGTCCCGGCCATTTCAACGATAGGGTTGATTTTACTGGTATTGGGCTTTTCAGTGTTTATTTTCAGAAGAAAAACGCAGGGATCTGCTTTCTAAATTTTTAGTATGGTTAAGGAGAATAGAATTGTGAAAAAAGTAGGTTTATTCATATCAATATTTATGATTGCGACTGCCGTGCAGGCGGTTCCCATGATGATCAACTATCAGGGTAAAATCAACGTGGATGGAACGCCTTTTACCGGATCAGGCGACTTTAAGTTTGCCATCGTCGATGATCCTGATTCACCGACTGTCAGTTACTGGTCAAACGACGGCAGCTCTTCTGCGGGATCTGAGCCAACGTTGTCCGTATCCATTTCCGTAAACAACGGTCTGTACAATGTTGTTTTGGGTGAGACCGATGGCATGGACGCCATTGATGGATCGGTGTTTTCCAATGATGACCTGTATCTGAGGGTCTGGTTTGATGATGGAACAAACGGGTTTCAGCGGCTGGCGCCGGATCAGCGTTTGACCTCTGCGGGATTCTCGTTCCGAGCGGAAACCGCGGATGATGCGGAAACAGTGGATGGCATGGAAGGGGTGGATCTGGAAGAAAGTGCGGAGATTGACGCCGATATTTCGGCCCACGCAGCCGTTCCCGATGCGCATCATTCAAAGACAACAAGCTTCACTGAGCTATCAGATACGGCAACCGATGCCCAGATCCCCGATGATATTACTGTAAATTATGCGTCAACATCAGGAGATGCTGATACATTGGATGGCCAGGACGGCGCGTACTATGATGACGATCAACCCGATGATGATGCGGAGGTGCCGGACAATATTACCATCGATAACAGCAGTCTGTATGCACCGGCTGGTGGCGGTGACGTGGGAATCGGCACAACCAGCCCGCAGGCGAAACTGCATGTGGAGGGTGTGGCAGGAACGGATGGCATTATGTTCCCCGATGGAACTCTTCAGACTTCTGCTAAACAGGATATCAGTTGCCGTGTTCATAAAAATGGTATTAATCAGAGCGTTATCAGTGGTGATATTATAACATTTGATGCAGAGGATTACGATACCGACAATATGCATGATACCTCAACAAATACGGGTCGCATCACCATAAATACACCAGGTAAATATTGTATATGGGGTCAAATTCTTAATGGTAGTAATAATCCGTTCTTAGATTTGAAAAGAAATGGGTTACCTTTTATTAGAGTGCTATCAGCGTCTACTTTCAATTGTATAGTCTTTAATTTCCAAGATGATGCGAATACTGGCGATTACTATGAATTAGTGTATGGCGGTAGTAGTACTACTGTTAACGGAGATAGCCAGTACACTAGGTTTGGAGTATATAAAACAGACTAAACAGATTGGAATCGAGTTGTATCGGGCAGATTAGAAGTTCTTGTTTTGGAAAAATGAGTACGGATTTTAATTTACGGCAAAATGTAATGACAATAGCTGATTTCCAGTGAGATAAAATGAAGTTCAAGCCAAAGGGCTTTGGGTTAAAGGTTAGATTCTACAATCAGTTACGGTCATAACCGGTACATTTACATCATTTAGGATGGTTGGCACATTCTCCTTCGAATCCTGGCTTCCCCAACGCAGCTCAATAGAGCGGAGCCGGGCCGGGCGTATTGGTGAGAAGCATCAAAGTTATTTCGACTGACAACAATTATTTGAGAATAAACTGAACCTTAAATCATCAACAAGGTTGGCAATTTTGCAGTAACTCGAGGGAGTCAAATTTTGTTGTCATTACGAGTATTCCAACGACTGTCCGTTCACTTCAGTCAACAGGTCAAGAACCAGGTTGAAATCCCCACCCGAATGTCCAAACATCATATTCGCCAAAAACCTCTGAAATGCTAGAATCGGTCATTGCGGCGTACAATGTTATGCCGTCAGCTTCCCCGGCGACATCCGGCCAGGAAAACATCTCCCATATAGTCTTTTCGGACTGACCGGGCGGGAGATCAAACAAATAATAGTCGAAATCGTTAAATGATGGTGCGAAATAATATATGCCGTAAATTTCCAGCACAACGAACAGAGGTGTCGACAGAAAGGATTCAGGCCCGGGATTACAGGCGAGAACCTTACATCCACAGGGTGCACCGGGATAGAAATAGTGCGATGGCATCCAGAGTTTGACTCCAAGCTCGCTGCAAACCGGGCTCTCTGTGGGAGGTATCGTGAATGCAGCAGTGGGTGTCGACGTTGGCGAACATGTTTCGACAGGAGTTTCCGTTAGCTGTGGAAAGGGAGTATTGGTTGGATTCGGTCCAGGTGTTTCTGTTGGAAACGGTGTGGGCGTCTGATAGGAGGAAGGGAAATAGTGCACACCCATATCCACAATCCCGGTATCGATCATTTCTTCAGAGCATGTGGTCAATTCGTCCATACATACCTGACCGAATGACATCTGAAAACAGATGGTTTCAGCAAGATCGTTTCCCGAATCCAGGCATGGACTATCCGCATATTGGCCGCATTCCGTCTGACTCAGATAATAATCACCTCCATATCCTGTAATAAACATCGGATCGGCATCGATGTTCCCCTCCCCTGGATAAGCGCCGTCAACATCTGAATAATTTATCAAAATGGTATTTAGAGAAGACACCTCATCCGGTGTGTCATTCCAGAGTATGCAGTTGGTTAACATGGGATCTGACCGGCTAAGACAAAACAATCCACCGCCTTCTTCGGCTGAGTTGCCGGTCAGCGTGCAGTTGGTCAGGATCGGGAACGAATCCCATAAAATCATGATTCCACCCGCTCGATATGAAGCCGTATTTGACGCAATGGCGCTGTTTATTATGGATGGGGAGGAATAGTCAAAGTACATACCACCTCCAATTTCGCACTGGTTACCGATCACATTGCAACTGATAATGTCCGGGGAACCATGGTCACAGTATATTCCGCCGCCATGGTCCGATGTATTTCCGCTTATTGTACAATCTGTTATGAACGCAGAAGTATATTTACAATAAATGCCTCCACCAAATGCGTGTGGTGCTGAAGCAGTATTTTCCGTTATGACACATCGACGGATTGCCGGAGCTCCTCCATCACACTGAATACCACCTCCCAAGGCATAATAATCATCAGAAACTGAACTGTTAAAGCGGACAATCACACCTTCCAGGATCGGTGAACTGTTTGCATAACAACCCAATCCACCGCCGTATTTTGCAGTGTTACCTTGGAAGACACAATTCGTCACTGCCGGTGAGGATGTTAAAAAACAGTACAATCCACCTCCATACAAAGAGGTATTTTCAGTAAACACGCAGTTGATGATGGTCGGATCTGAATGCAGAAAACTCGCCATACCGCCACCCATGCTCCAGGCAGTATTTCCGGTAAAATTGCAATCACTGATCATCAGTGTTGCCGGTGTATAGTAGCACTGAATACCCCCGCCGTCCTGAGAATAACCTCCTGTCAGTGTCATGTTTGAAATCGTCAAATCTTCATCGAAACAGCTATACATAATGCCTGAAGAGGACTCCGCATCCAGAATGGTTTCTTCAATACCCATACCGGTCAATGAAACATTCGGTACTAAATTCAACGGATATCTCTCACCGGTAAGGGAGGGTGAATACGTTCCTGAAGCGATGTGAATCGTTAAAGGATTCGCGTCTGAACCCGCAAGGACACTCAAAGCATGCTGAATCGTAAGGAAGCTTGTCGGCCAGCTCAAACCGTCATTATCGTCGGATCCATCGGGTGAAACATACACATCCCGAGAGAGAGGTGTCAATTCTCCGATGCATCCGCTCAAATCAAAACCGGTTTGCGGGCTGACGTAGTAGTCACTCAAGGGGTAGCCTGAAAAGGAGTTGTAAGACGCCTGGACCAGAGGGGAATCAACACAGAACAAATCCATTCCGGCACCTGCCGTATTGTCAATAAAACAATTGCCCAGATCCGGACCACCTCCGATAACGAGCTCCGACCGGTCGCAATTGATCCCCCCACCTCTCTCCGCCGAGTTTCCTGAAATGATGCAATTGGTAATTATTGGCGATGAGTATTTACAGTAGATACCGCTCCCGTGATTGGGAAAACCGTCCCGGGTCGGGTTCCAGATGTTATCGCTGATCAGGCATGCCTGGATTACGGGTGATGCTTCCAAACAATAAATGCCTTGCCAGTTCCGGGATATGATGCAGTGAGTGATCACCGGGCAGGTGTCGTTAAGACACCGGATCCCGGCGATTGTATTATCTGTGACAATACAATTTTCAATAATTGGGGAGGATTCGTAGCAGCATATTCCATTGCCGGCGTTAACCGTTATTACACAATTTTCCATGTACGCGTTTGAATTGTCTCTGAAACAGATTCCGCCACCCGAACACTCAGAGGTATTTGCCGTCAATTTACAGTTTATAATTGTCGGGGAAGAATTGATGCATAAGATACCACCTCCATCGCAGTTCCCGCCATTGAGACCGGCATACCCCCTCCGGACGGTAAATCCACGGATTACGGCATTTTCATCTTCGCCGGAATGCAGATAAAAACCTCTGCGCCAGATTTCTGCACTCCCTTCGCAGTCAATGATACAGAGATCGGGATTGTCCGACTCCGAACAGACGGTTATGGTTTTCCCGGTGAAATCCAGATCTCTATTCCACCAACCACGGTATAAACCGTCGGCAACCAGAACCGAGTCTCCCGATTCCGCAGCATCTATCCCCTGCTGAATCGTGGGATACTCAGAGGGAACGCGATGTATCGATCCCGATACCTTGGCAGTCATAATCATCCAGATTCCTGCCAGTCCAAAGATCCAGGCTGCTCGTTTCATTATAAAACTCCTCATCATCCAGGTTTCCACTGCCATCAATCCGTCTGTTTTCAGTAACAGCAATAAGTATGCCGTGTTCATTTCATATCTCTAAAATTCATCTTGTTAGCGGATAGATACAGCGCCTGATTCATCATTTTCGCATAAGTTATAACGATAAGAATTTTATAATCCGATCTGATGATATCTTAATGAGAATGGAAAACGGGGTGTTTTACGTTTTATGTAAGTAAAGAAGGCGATTTCATTGTCTGCTAGAGTTTGGAGCACTTTCATGCCGGCGCTGAATTTGGTATACTTATCTGGAATGGGAGATGACGCAAACAACATCCCGAAAACAATCGGACCCTATTGCATCATTAACTTACTGGGTCGAGGCGGTATGGGTGTTGTGTACCTGTGCGAACACATGACAACATCCAAAACCGTTGCAGTGAAAACGATTCGTGTTCCCAATTCGAAACATGTGGAGACGATTCGGCGCGAAATCCGTGCGCTGGCCAGGATCTCACATCCCGGCGTGGTTAAAATCATCGATGAAGGTATTGCGGACGACCTGCCATGGTATGCCATGGAATTTCTGGAAGGAATCACACTCCGACAATATGCCTCGGAGTTTGTATGGGGCGGGTCGAATTATTCAACGGTATTTTCTTCCAGAGCGCTGGAAGATGCCATTCGGGATCGGGTTGATCACAATTTAAGCCCGTCTTCCTGGTGGACACAGGTTTTCAATCCGCTTGTCGTTGCCGATACGGTGGATGATCTGGAGAGGTTGCCGGAACCAATCAAAACCGATTCTTCTGAAGATATTCCGGAGGAGCGGGTTCCGGCTGCGAGCGGGTCGCTGATTTCCGTACTGACTCTGGTGAACAGATTATGCAGAACGCTTGCGTTTCTTCATGGTGAAGGCGTGGTCCATGGGGATCTCAAACCGGAAAATATTCTCATTCGGCCGGATGGAATGCCCGTCCTGCTGGATTTCGGTCTGGTGACTCAAAACTGGACGGAACTCAGCCGGGAAGAGTTGAGTGTGAGTGCGATTTCCGGTGGTACTTTGAGATATATCGCACCGGAACAGCTCAGGGGAGAACTGATAGATGCCCGTGCGGATCTTTATTCATTGGGATGCATACTGTATGAGCTGGTCACAGGCCAGTTACAATATGCGGGAAAAAACATCACCGAGATACTCAATGCGCAACTCAATATCTTCCCGGTGTTGCCATCAAAGCGGGTTGACGGCGTGTCGAAGGAACTGGATCGATTGATCATGCATCTGCTGGCGAAGCAACCGCATGATCGTATCGGCCATGCGGATGATGTATCCACGGTACTGCGCCAGCTGGGCGCCAAGGAATCTGATCTCGAACCGATGCCGAAACCGAGAGCGTACCTCTACAGGCCGAGGTTTGCAGGGCGTGAAGACATTCTGGACAGATTCAGTGATTATTTGTCGAATCTGAATTCCGGAAAGGGATCCCTTATCATGATCGGCGGTGAGAGCGGGATCGGGAAAACACGGCTGCTGCTCCATCTTGCACAGTTGGCAAAATCGTACAAGATCGGCGTCCTGACGGGAGAATGTGCATACCGCGACAGTTATGGATTGGGTAACGAATCTCAGGCACCGTTCGCTGCACTCAAGCATCCGCTACAATACATTGCCGATTATTGCAATGATAAGGGCGTGGCTGAGACTGATCGCGTGCTGGGCAGGCGCGGAAAAATACTCGCGAATTATGAACCAAGACTTGCTACGCTTCCCGGTCAGGAAAAATATCCCGAACCACAGCCGCTGCCGGCTGAAGCTGCCCAACTGCGACTCTACACCTATATGCTGGAAACCTTCACCGCACTTACACAAGGGAAAAAACTTATTTTGTTACTGGACAATCTGCAATGGGTTGACGAGCTAACATTGGGATTTCTCCATTTCACGATAAGCATCCGTCAACTGGAACGTATTCCTCTTCTCGTTGTGGGGACGTACCGCACGGAAGAAGTGAACGCCAGAACTCAGAGCCTGCTCAACGCTTCCCGAATCAATCATATCGTTCTCGGCAGTTTGGATGAAAAAGCAATCAATGCCGTCATTTCAGATATGATGGGAGTTTCCGAAACGTCGACAGCGTTCGTTCGGTATCTCACGAAAGCATCCGAGGGGAATCCGTTTTTCGTTTCTGAATACCTTCGGGAGGCGGTTGCCAGCGGAATCATCTATCGAAATCATCAGGGGATCTGGCATGCAGCGGAAATGGGGGATCGCTATATCACGGAAAAGGATCTGGAACTGCTGCCGATGCCACGGGTTTTGGTTGATCTCGTTGAGCGCCGTTTGGAATTTTTGTCTGATCAGGCGATGAATCTGCTCTCAAGGGCTTCCGTGATCGGTTCCGTAGTGGATGGCCTCTCGCTCTGGTACCTGGTGCCGTACTGCGGGGAATCTCTGGATCTTCTTGACGAGCTGTTGAAACGGCAGGTACTCAATGAGATCAGTCCCGGGCAATACAGCTTTGCACACCGCAAACTGCATGAAATTGCGTATCAACGGCTCCCCGCCGATTTGAGATCCGAATTGCATGAAACCATGGCAAATGCCATCGAATCAATCCACGCAGATAATCTGGAAGGACATTATGCCGCGTTGTCTCGCCACTGGGAGCTTTCAGGTCACACTGTTAAGGCAGGAGCATATTATCTGATCATGGCTCGGAATGCCGTAAGTTGTTACGCGTTTCAGGAGGCTGAAAGTGCGTACCGCAGCTATCTGAACCTTGTGGATCGTCCCACGGCTGAAACGATTGGCGTCCGGATTGATTTGGCGAAAAAGGTGTTGTTCATCCAGGGCCGGTTCACAGAAGCATTGACTGAATTCACGCAATGTCTGGAAGATGCCCGAACCATAAATGAGATCAAACTTGAAAGTGAAAGTATCCGGGAGATGGCTGAGATGCACGTTGCTCTCGGTAACCTTGATGAAGCGACATCCTTGTGTGATCAGGCAGTGTTGATTCAACGTAAGGAAAATGATCTCGCAGGTGAAGCAATGACGTTGAGTTGTCTTGCTCAGATCCATTATTTCCAGGGACGACTGGAAGAAGCAAAAGCGCTCTATCATAAAACTGCCGAAATTTTTACCAAACTGGGCAATACGGAGTTTGTAGGCAAGGTGAAAGCGGAGCAGGCTCCCATTTGCTGGATTCAGGGTGAGAAGAAGAAGGCGCAATCACTATATGAGGAGGCACTGATATTTTATGCACAGGCAGGAGACAGGCTGGCGGTGGCAAAGTGCAAACAAAATCTGGCAGTAACCTACAAGTATTTTGGCGAGATCAATAGGGCTCGCGAACTGTATAAGGATGCGCTTTCAATGGTGGTCGAGATTGGCGACCGGCAGACAGAGGGGGTGATCCTCAGCAATCTTTCCAGTCTGTATTCCAATAATAACGAGCTGGAAACGGCTGAAAAGCTGTTGAAAAAAGCCCTGAAGATCCATCGTGAAATCCATGATCGCCGACTGGAAGGAATTACTTTAAATCATCTTGCGATGGTTTTTGGCAGGAAAGGTGAGATGGAAGAAGCCGTCCGCATGTACCATGAATCGCTTGCCATTAACAGAGAGGTAAGTAATACGCGCATGGAAGCTGAAACGCTGTCTTCACTGGCGCGATTGAAACGGATTATGGAAAATGATTTGGAGACGGCGGAAAAGCTGGTTATGCAGGCGGATACACTGTTCCGGCAGATCGGCGATCAGGTGGGAATCGCAATGTGTCTGCTCCAAATCGGGCATATCAACCTGGCACGCGGTGAATCCTGCCAATCGCAGCTCGAGCAGATAAAGTGTATTATGACAGAAACGGATTCAGATGAGACGAGTCAGCTGGGTAAAGCATACAAAATACTCGAAAACTGTGAAGATGCTTTGAATACGGATGTCAGGTTGTTTCGAGGGGAGCGGTTGATGGATCTCTCAGGAAAAATCCGCCGATGGCTCGATAAGAAGGGATATTTGAATCAGATTTAATGTCATGGCAGACAGGGTGTTCAGCGGGTTGCATTCACCGTCAGCGCGTTAGTGCACCTTCGGATGGGGCGGCAATACGGCGATGGTATGACGATTCTTTGTCTTGAACGGTCATTTCTGCTTCACATTGAATGAGCGTTGTTCCGTTATCGTTTCCATACCGAATTCAGTCGATGCAATGATTTGATATATTATAACATTCCTTGGTAAATCGTCGGTCAAAAGTCTTGTGAAAAATATATCACCCTCTTTGAACATGGATAGAGACTTGTCCAAAGAGCTTTCATTAAATCCATACCGCAATACGGCATCACTCACCTCTCTGTCGGCGGTAATCCGTGCTTCAAGCTCAAGATACTCGTTCCAAACCCCATTCTCATTTACTTTGATGATTCTGGGTTGCGACAGCTGGATGGCGGGTTTTGATCCCCGGGCTTTATTAATAAAATCCAGGGCCGTGGGATTTCCTGGATCGAGAATCAGCAGGTTTTCTGCCTGTTTGATGCATGTCGCATACTCTTTGTTGTTAAGAGCTTTCCAGGCTGCCGACAGCGTGTTCTGTATATCCAGTTGCAGCTGAGCATCCTGTAGCAATTTGACAGCCTCTGCGTCTCCGGGAATTGCTTCGTTATATTTTTTTATCAGAGCAATCAACTCACTGTAATCACTTTGCCGGGATAGCGTGACGGCCATTGTTTTTATATATTCTCCATACTTCTTTTTGGCCTGATCAATCAATTGTCGAGTCGTTATATCAGCAGGATCCAGCGATTCAGCGTCTTTAAGCACGTTCAATGCATTACCGAAATCATTTTTCTGGAGATGCGAATTCGCATTTTGATGGAGTTCCTTGAGCTGAGCTTTTAAAATGGCCCTGGAATCAGGCGTTGGCGTCGGCATTATCTTCGGAGGTGTAACGGTTGGTGTCGCTATCTGATCCTCCGTTTTTGGTGTGGCGGAAGGAAGAATAATTTCTAATGCCTGGCCGGTGGGAGTGCCCGCCGGAACCGGGGAAAACAGGGGGACCTCAGCGGCGATTTGATTCAGGCTTTCACTTGGTTTTGTTTCTTCATCAGCCGGTTTTTGGGATGACGGATAAAACAGGAAGAATGCCCCAGCAATCAGTGCCATCACGATCAGTGGCGCTAAAATTTTGACCACGTTCTTCCTTGATGGTTTTTCTTCACTTTCAATTGGAACCGTCGGGTGCTCAGTTTCAAACGGTTTTGAAGCTAGAGCCTGTTGATCAGTTTCAAATGCTCCGTCAAGGGGTTCGGCAGTCTTTTTCTTCTGTTCCAACACTTCGAGCGCTTCTTCTACTTCGAGGGCTTCTTCCATGTTGTCCTGGATATCGGTATAAGGGTCTGTGTCATGAGTTTCTTCACCGGCATCGACGGCCGTTGCATGATCACTATGATCAGATGATTCATCGGCATTGTCGCGCGAATCTTCGATTTCAAACTCTTTGCGAAGCTGATTGACATTTTCCAGTATCTTTTCAGCTCTCTCACATTCCGGCTGTTGGCGTAATGCTTCCGCTGCCAATTCCTCGGCAAGTGCGTAATTGTTTGTTTCCAGGGCTGACTGCGCTCGCGCGATCGAATCTTCAACCTGGGATTTTATCAACCATTCCCTGGCGGGTATATTTTCCTGATCAATTTCAAGCGCCATTTCCGCAAGAATTATGCTGTCTTCGTAGTTCCCTTCCTGAAAAGATTTTTCGGTCTCTTCAAGAATCGCATCAATTTCCTCGTTCCGGGCAATGGCTTCAGATTTCTCTGAAGGTTGATCAGTTTCCTCGCCGGTTACCGTCGGAGTTTCATCTTGGTGTTCAATATCAATACTTTCCACCAGTTGCTTTGATTCAGAGTGATTTTCCGTCTCATCGATTTGAGTTGTAGATATTTGAGTCGCATCTTCCTGCGGAATCTCTTGTTTCAGATCAGTGACTTCAGTGGTTGTTTTTTTATCCGGTTCTCTTTTCTTTTTGGATTGAGGGGTATAAGTCTTCATTTTTTTGGTTTTTTGAGACCCGGAGTCCAGTTTGGAAAATTCCTCTAGTTTTTCCAGCGCCCGTTTCAGGTCGTCGGTATCGGAATTTTTTTTAAAATTGCTGGGCATTTTTCTGTATCTTCCTTCGAGCCGATGTTTGCATGCCTGTGCCGGAAATCACATAAGTAATTCTAATTATGACAATAATGGTGGCTGAATACAAATGCAACACCTTCTGGTTTCTTATTCAACAACTAACGAAAATCGTTGTCTAATTTGCTGCGAACTCATGGTCATCTCCAATGGCATAAAGCTTTACCCACATGAATCCCGGTGACTCCTATCTGATATATATTGACTGGAGATGACTTGCTGCAATACAAATATGGTTGTGAGAGCATGGATATTTATCAATGGTGTAAGATGAAGATTATCAGATTGTTTTCATCTTTAATCCTGGAAAGGCATTCCAGTGATAAACTCTGAGCAAATGGAGCATTACTTGAAACCTATTTCCGTCTCCAAACCGGAATATGCATCACCCTGGAAGATCGGCCAGGTTTTACTCAATGAATACGAGATCACGGGTATTTTGGGCAGGGGTGGTATGGGCATGGTGTACCGAGTGCAGTCGAAAACTCAGGGTCACCACTATGCATTGAAAACACTTCTGGAGCAGAATATCGGTGATGCATGTCAGAAAGCATCATTTCTGCGTGAACTTAGAACATGGGTAGATCTCCCGGATCACCCGAATCTGATTCCCTGCTGTTTTTTCCGGACAATTGACGATCGGCTGGCAATATTCAGTGAGTATGCTGCTGGAGGATCACTTCGTGATTGGATTCGAAAAAATCCTACCCGATCGCTGGAGAAAATCCTGGAAATAGCTATTCGCAGTGCCTGGGGTCTGCATGCCGCCCACCATTATGGGGTGGTTCACCAGGATATCAAGCCGGCGAACATCCTTATGACGGCTGATGGTGTGCCGCGAATATCGGATTTCGGTTTAGCTCGCGCACTGCACGCGAGCGGTATCCGGACGATGGTATCAGACCCTTTGGAATCTGTCCTGGTGAGTTCGAGTGGAATGACTACCGCGTATTGTTCCCCGGAACAGGCGGCCAGAAAGAAACTCGATCACCGTACCGACATCTGGAGCTGGGGAATAACTATTCTTGAAATGTTCAACGGGCAACTGGCATGCCGGATCGGGATTGCAGCTCCCATCGCTCTGCGCTCCGTCGCGGAACATCCGGATCCGGAAACCGGCATGGAAATACCTCCTGCAATAGTAGAATTGCTTGCCAGATGTTTTCAGGAAAACCCGAAGGACAGATGGCGAAGCATGGCTGAAATCGCTGACAGGATACAAGCGCTTTATACGGAATTGACCGGTCGAGAATGGGCTTTTTCCCGGCCGGCATTGTCACCTCTTTCCGCGACAGCAAAAGGATTTCCAGAACTCTCAATTCCGAAAGCTCTTCCCTGGACAGATCCGGTATGTTTCCTGGAACATATTCTTGAGAAGACAAATAGGTCGGAGGAGTTCCAGAAATTTCAATCCGAACATTTCGGGACTATCCGATCCAAACTCCTGGCATACCTGGAACTGCTCGATCAGGCAATGGAAACTCTGTCCGGACAGAAGGAAACCATCGATCAGGAAATGGAATTTCTTCCTGTGGTCATATTATACATGCAGGGATATGTCATGGCTGCCCTGGATGACTGTGTGGGTGCGATATCGCGGTTCGATGCGGCACGAGATATGATTCTCGGTCACCCACGGTGGTTGAAGGAAACGAGAATGCAGATCCGAGCACTCTATATGCGCTATCAGAAAGCCTTCATGCTGCATAAACTTAACCGGTTTCCGGAATCTCATCAGGAATTCCAGACCATCAATCAAATCGCGAAAGATATTGATGCAGGGACACTACGTACCGATCTGCTTTTCGTAATGGGATCGGGATGTAATCTGCGGGGTATTATGTATTTCCGAACAAACGAAATGGAACGTTCTGCGGCAGTGCTGAAGGAATCGATCCTGCTGTTCGAAGAAGCTTATCGTCTTGATTCCAGCCGTAAGTATCAATTGTCCCTGCCATTGATGACCCTGGCTGCCGTCCAGGGGACACGTGGAAAAAAAGAGATTGCGGCCGGACTGTTTGACCGGGTTATTGGTTTGAGGGAGCAGCTCGTATTGGAACAACCACAGCAGGAAAACCGCTCTCACCTGGCTCTGGCCTATGCCAACAAAGCCCTGGTCATGCCTCCAGATCGAGCGGAGGAATTGTGCCGAAAAGCGGTCATTCTCATGGAGGAAATCGTTTACAATGAAAATGCGACAGAACACATGGCCCATCTCGCAGGAATAAACGTTATGCTGGCTACTGCTTTGCATAATCAAAGTAAAGATGAGGAGGCACTGAAACAGATCGACATTGCATGCCGGGAATTTGATTACCTGATAGGCTGGATGGGTTGGATCGAGCTTCTATATAATCAGGCCGCTGCCTGGGTTAACAAAGGAAATATATTCAAGGGACTCGGCAGATATGATGAAGCCATGATAATGTATGATCAGGCTATTCAGGCTTGGGAGCGGATGATTCACGAGCAGGGTAGAAAGGATTTGACGGGCACCGTTGCATTGACCCGCATCAACCGAGCCGATGTGCTCGCAAAATTGGATCGTTGCACAGAGGCGGTTCAAGAGGCATGTAAGGCTTCGGAAATCCTCGTAATGGAAATCGAACGGACTGGCCGGGATGATCTTCGCCGGGCACTGCTGGCAGCTCGTGAAATTATAACGGAAAGTGAAAATACGCGCCGGGAGAAATGATATGTAACTCCTCTGATCTTATCTCCGTAATGATCTGATGCTGATACATATGCTTAAAATTAGAATCAATACCGCAATCCCTGCTGATCCTGTAGCCGGCACAGGTAAAGGCGTTGCCGTGGGTCCTGAAGATGTGGCTGACGGTGTAATTGTCGGTGTATTCGTCGCAGTATCGGTCGGAATGGAGGTGGGCGTGACGGTAGGTGTACTGCTTGGTGTTCCCGTCGGAGTCCTCGTTGGTGTTCCCGTTGGCGTCTCTGTCGGCGTCTCTGTCGGCGTGGTCGTGGGCGTGGTCGTGGGTGTGCTGCTCGGTATCTCCGTCGGTGTTATTGTCGGCGTCTCTGTCGGCACTACTGTGGGGGTTTCAGTCGGAATTCCAAAACCAGTGTAGGTGAAGGTGCCTGAAGATGCAGAAAAACCGGCCAGACCATCTGATAAAAGGGTAAATTCCATTACGCAGGTTTCTCCATTGGAGCAACTGCCGCAAGTAACTGTAAATTCTAATCGAGCAATCGAGCCGTTGCTGCCTGACGGAATCGGATTCATGGCAAATCCCCCGACTCTGATTGTGTCCCGTGGTGTTTCACTTCCAGAGAAAAGTACCCAACCAGGATCAATAGTACCCCTCACGGTTGACTCATACGTCAACATCTCGACACAATAAGAAATTTCAAAAGTAAATGCGGTAAAAGCGGTGTCATTTTGTATCATAACGTCGACATATACTGTGTCGTTAGTGTCGCCGCTGGAGTCTGTAGCCCAAATCAAATTGGCGCGGCTTGTTTTATCAGTTGAGATCGTGTAACCGGTGCTGTTCTGCTCCGCCGCAAAACCACCTGAACCGACGAATAGATACAGAAATCCAAATAATAGGACACACGAAACCCCCACTGTTTTTTTACCGTTCATTCCATCTTTTCCTTTCTGATATCTGATATTTATTTAAGTTGTTTTCCACCCTACAATTTCATTTTAAGATATAATTTATTTGTGTTCAAGAATAAATTTTGCTGTGCCGGAGTAAGACAACATTTTTTAATGTGATAAAATTTTATTAAGTGTTAATGGAGAGGTTTTTCTGGAGGTAAATAATCGTATCCGTTGTCTTTTAAATAACTGGCGTTACAATGGGCGCGATGAAACGGTTTAAGTGGAAATATGAATCACTGTTAATACTCACAGCAGCAATATGGGGTTTTGCATTTATTGCGCAGCGCGCAGGCATGGAACATGTCGGTCCCTTTACATTCAATGCGGTTCGATTTGCCATGGGAAGCCTGGTTCTTGTGCCGCTGATTCTGGTGAGGAATCGGCGTGTCAAATCAGAGTCAGATCACTTAAAATGGCGCAAGATTCACCGCTGGGGTCCTGTTCTGGCTGGACTTGTGCTTTTTCTGGGCGCATCGCTGCAACAGGTCGGTATTGTTTTTACGACCGCGGGTAAAGCGGGATTTATCACCGGGCTTTATGTCATTCTTGTACCTATTTTCGGACTGTTTCAACGCCAGGTACCTCGTTGGGGAACATGGACAGGAGCGATCCTGGCAGTAGCCGGATTGTATCTGCTCAGCTTCAGCGGTTCATTCACCATGTCAACAGGTGATCTGCTCGTTCT
>JAFGJC010000340.1 GCA_016929305.1 candidate division CSSED10-310 bacterium
AATGGTAATCAAAATGACATCTTGAGATAAAGTTGTGTCAATCGGAACAGGCATTTGATTCGAACAGCCATCTATCATCAGTACTATGATAAATGAAATGATTCCCTGGATTAATAAACCCGTGAAGTCTGTTCCACTGCGACAAGAAAAGACATCAATATAGTTCTTTCGACTCAGAAACTCATACTAGCCCGCAATGTACATAAGATCAATTATTGAGCGAAACCAGAGTGTAAGAACCAGGCTGAAATGCCAGTGTCATGTAATTGTCAGAAGATTACCGATAACCAAACGTCACAATATCGAAATCTCCGAACAGTTCATAGGTCCCAGGTTTACAATACGCAAGATAAAAATGCAGATCATTTGCAGTCCCAACATTCGCCGGCCAATCGAAATTGAATATGGTTTCCAGTTCGGAATATCCCGGTTCAAAAGTTCTGGTGACGAGATCGAGATTTTCGTGCCATGAAGGATAGAAAAAGAACATACTATAAACTTGCAGAATAAGATATTGATCTAAAGAGATACTGCTATCACTATCATTGGTAATATCGATCTGGAGCAAAAACTGATCCCCTGCTTCGAACATCGTATCGTTCAAGATCAAACCAGCTTGAAAACCGGAAGATGGCGGTGTGGGGGTAGGGATCACCGGAGTTGGAGAGGGTGGAGGCGGGGAAGTATATGTTGGTGGAGGTGTTTCCGTTGGCATCTGTGTCGGGGTTGCGGGACTGGCGGTTTCCGTCGGGGGAATGGAGGTGTGTGTTGGTGGCACTGGTGTAAATGTGGGGGCTGTTTGAGTGTGTGTCGGTGATGGTGTTAGTGTGAATGTTGGTGGTGAAGTAGGTGTTGGAGTAAATGTGGATGGTGGAGGTGTCGGCGTCGGTACCGGCTCACTGGACTCAGCCCAGATTTCGATATCATCCAGATTCCAGCCGCAGTAGGTTACGGAATAATCCGTTGGTCCCATCACCCATCGTAGATACACTGTACTTTCGCCGTCTGCATAACTGGAAATATCAAATGACTGCGGCTGCCAGGAAGTATCCGTAAACGATCCGCCACTATGCTCCCATATGGTCTGCCAGTTCGTGCCATTATTGGACACCTCAAATGCTGCGTGATCATATGAGGAGCTCTCGACACCCAACCACCGCATATAGCGCACCTCAACGCCTGACAATCCGGAACAGTCAATCGATTCGGAAATTAAATACGTTTCCGGCATGCTGTTGGCATAGTCTCCCGCCAGATTGTATCCATAAACATTGCTGCCTGTATATCCGGAAGACGGATCACCGTCATTACCCTGAGGAATCCCCCACTGCCATTGACCTTCCGTTGTCCATCCCGGATTTGTATCCAGCGACCAGAAATAGCGCCGGGCAAAATTCGATGTGGTCACATCCAATAGAAATTCATCATTAGTTACATATCCCTCCGCACTTATCGTCACAGCAAAGGTAATCGAGGTATGGTCCGGTGTTGAGGGATCAACAGTGACGGTTAAATGCGGTGAATTGCTGCTTGCCGACCCACCGCCGGCAATATCCGGATAATCCGCTGTGTCATCGTCAATCGTGATATATTCCGGATGATTGGAATCAAGAATCACGGTTGGATTGTAAGCCTGACCTGTCCCGGTATTCTCCAGCGTTACAATAAGCTGTGCAGTTTCACCCGGATCGAGAATTCCGTCACCATCGCCTCGAAGCGGATCGACAACAAATACCGTTGAAATACTGAGTTCAGGAGCAACGACCAGCAGCGTGAAATTGGTAGTCCCTGAAAACTCATTGCAAACCCAGTCCAACCGCAATGGAATCAATTCACCGTCGACAGCATCAGAACTTACAGTAAAACTATAATCAGACAGAGATGCTCCCGTCGATCCAGAAGGAAGATCAGGGTAATTTGCCGAAGCTGCAGTAATGGAGACATGCGGATTCATTGTTGATAACGTTGCTGATACACCTGTCGCATCAGTTCCCTGATTATGTAGCGTTACATTCAGGTTTATTATCTCACCTGCATTAATTTCGCCATCTGAATTGCCAGCGGAGTCATCAATCACATGATCAAAGTAGTGAAGATCAGGTACATCCGGTGGAAGCGTATCACCGCATATGGAAATATCATCCAGATAAAATCCAAGTTCTGTTACCCCTCCATCAGTATACAAACGCCACCGAACATAAACTGTCGGTTCTCCATCAGCAACCTCGGATATATCATAATGAACTTGCGTCCATTGCGTATCCCATGCATAACCTGTCCATACAGTTGTCCAGGAAACATTGTCGTTGGAAACTTGAACATAAGCGGTATCATAACCCGATTCATTTTGAAGCCATCGATAGAAATACAACTCCGTATTTGCAATATTGGAGCAGTCAAAGGGTGTGGACGTCAGCAGGAAGTTTCCATTGTTCCCATATTCGCCACTCAAGTTCGTTGCGTAACAATTGCTTCCCGTATGTCCATTTCCCGGTCCGGATGTCGGATGACCGAAAGCCCAGCCGCCTGTTCCGGAGTTTTGTATTGTATAACCGGGATCAGAATCCAGTAATTCCTCATATATCGGACACTCATAAATATAGTTCGTCACAGTTTCAACCACAACACCGGAATCGGCGCATAAATCCTGATCCGCATCAATGCTCAATTCTAATTGAATTTCATGACCGACAGGACACGAGGGATCTACTGCAATAACAAAATGCGGAGATTGGGATGTTCCGATCATTCCGTCAGGAATCGTACCGAAAACGGCGTGGCCCGTATTCACCGTCACATACGGATCGGATGACATCATATCAGCAGAAACATTGGTCGTTAATCCTACGGATTGAAGGCTGATTTGAATGGCAACGGTTTCTCCAGGATCGATTACACCGTCATTGTCTCCGCCGCTATCTAGAACAAGATGGTCCACGACGTACAATCCATAGGAACCATCCGGAACGAGTTCTATATCAAGATCGAGCCGGTTTTGAGTGATATGAACAGGCACTACAGCATTGCTGTAGCCGTCTGCTGTGACAGCGATATGATAATCACCCGGAATGAGAACTCGAAAAAAACGACCATAACTGTCGGTCCTTCGTGGCAGTTCATCTGAACCCATAGGATATTCCTGAATGTTGACTTCCGCTGAAATCGGCTGACCAGTGCATGCATCCACCACGTGACCCGTAATTCCGGAATCCGAGATACGGTCAAGCAGATATTGCCATGCAGGGCGAAGTCTCAAGCATGTAGGATCACGCCAGGAGTAGGAAGGCAAAAAACCTTGGGTGCTCGAATTGACTTCGATCACAAAAGCAAACGTCCCGAGATCTCTGTAATACCAATCGACATCGCCACCATCGGTGGTATAGAGTATTTCCCAGCATGTTCCCGGGGTGTAACCCATCGTTCCATTGTCCCGTTCGATTAATGAAGCCATCGTTTGTCCGACTGAAGCGATAATCTCATGTTCAGGTGTATAATCATTTTCGCATCCGTACGGATAAATTACCAATTCCGAATAACTGTGAAAGGAAATATCGAACACGGGTTTTATTGGAGTGAAAAAATCGATCATGGCGGTAACGCAATTGGATTCGCCAGGATATTGCCCTCGATAGGTGTCATCCCCAGGATATCCTGAACTTCCGCCACAGCTTCCCCAAAACGCAGGATAATTCCTGTTGGGATCAATACCGATGCTCGATGAACCGGGCGGCGGACCATGCCGGTCTTTCCGCCAGTAATCGTTTTGAGTGAATACATAATTGACACCATCAGGATTGACCATGGGTACCAGCCATATCTCCATCGTATCAACCCAATCGGTCACTTCCGGATCTGTATCGTAGTTCACACACAAATACTCCAGAATATCCAGGACGATTTCGGATGTCATGACCTCACGCGCATGATGCTGCGCGTTAAAAAGTACGACCGGTTCATCTTCATCCACCTCCGGATTATCCGAAATCTTGATTCCCCAGATATCACGGCCCTCATATGTCTGACCAATACTGACCAGTTTTGTGATATCTGGATATGAAGCATGAAACATGGAAACAATCGTTGCGATTTCGCCGGGATCCTTATACTGAGGATCTACCCGCTCTTCCCGCATCTCTTCCGGAGTCGCAAGGATATCAAGCGCATAATTATCAGCGATCCATTCCATTTCTTTTTCGCTGACAATAACATCAATGGATCGGGAATCTCTGTCCACGCCAACGATATCATAATGCCGCTGATTCAATTCGCGAAGCGCACCTTTGAAATCTTCCGGATATAACCTCAAAAAGTAAGGATCATTCTGAGCAGCATGAATTACCGCTGCTATCATTAATACTGCTGAGAAGATCAAGAGTGGAATTTTTACTTTATTCACGGGATTATTCTCCTTTCGAGCATTAAATATAGCTCCCCAGTCATTTTAATGGGAATGTGCAAAAATCAGGCCGATAAAGGAGTATTTCACTGCCGGATAATCCTCGATGGAATATAAAATATGGATTGTCCAGATCAATATGTGGTAGGATACCGGCTTTGATGCCGTTCGATAATAATCCAGCCAATCGGGAGAATGTATATGAACCAATCAAAAACCGTTAAGATACTCGCGGAAATCGCCATTCTGGCAGTTCTGGTCGGCGTTTTAGTTTTCCTTGGTACCTCTTACTTCCGGAGCAATGTTCCAGCATCTTCTATTACATATCCCGGAAGCTGGATCAGAACCCCAGGACCCGGTGGAAAAGAAATCCGCTCCCTTCTATGGCTTGATAACGAAAAGATGTTGTTGGCAGGAGGGCGAGTGGGAAAGGATTTTGACGGCATCGGTGTCTATTCACCTCAAAACATTGAATGGGAAAGACCGGCAACCGGTTTGGAGCTGGAACAAACCGTGGTCGATATAAAAACAGTGGGTGATCAGATATGGAGTGTGTTTTTTGCAAACCAATCGAATCCAGGTGGCTTATTAATCAGTGAAGATCATGGATTAAGTTGGAGTCAGCCGATAACAATTTCCGGTAATATCGATCCGAGATGTATCGAGATCATATCCGAAAGCAAATCAACCGTTCTCTTGGGTTCGGTAAAAGAAGGCATCTATCGCTCGGAAGATTATGGAAAAACATGGCAACGGTCGGATACGGGTCTAAAGAACTTTCATATTCAATGCCTGTGTCAGGATCCTTTCGATATTTCAAATATTCTTGCTGGAACAATTGAAGGACTTTATCAATCATCAGATTCAGGACATACCTGGAAAGAAATTAAAAACGGACTCCCCACAAATACAGCACTTACGGTCGACATCGAAGCTGATCCAGTGAACAAGGGAATGTTTACGGCTCTCGTCCGTGATAAAAAAGGTATGTCATATGTCCTTCAATCATCAAACAGCGGCGGAAGCTGGCATCAACGCATGACCGGCTTGCCCGCTGATGTTCAAGTCAGATCGATTTGTTATCATCCAACCGTCAGCAACAGGATATTTATCGGCACGGTTCATGACGGGGTCTATCGGTCAGACAATGGCGGCGAGCAGTGGTCTCCCATGAATACCAACTTACCCATAACGGTCAATTACATTATTGTTCATGCACTTGCTTTCAGAACGTCACCACCTGAGCGATTATATGCTGGCACCGATCTCGACGGAAGCGTTTGGGAATATCAATTTGAAAATTATTGATATTTAGGAGTTTAAATTGTCAGCGGCATCCATATCCGCTGCATGGTAGGATGACCGAACCAAAGGTCCGGATGCCACATAAGCAAATCCGAGTTTTCGGGCAATCTGTCCCAGTTCTCTGAATTCCGATGGGGGAAGGAATCGCTCTATTTCCAGATGGTTATGGGTCGGTTGCAAATACTGCCCCAGTGTCAACCGGCCGACACCCGATTCAAGCAGATCGGCCATCACCGCGACCAGTTCATCCCTGCGTTCGCCCATTCCCAGCATTAAACCGCTCTTGGTTCGTTTAAACCCGAGTTTGCAGGAAGCCTGTTTTAATATTTGAAGTGACCGTTTGTAATCCGCCTGAGGTCTTGCAACAGAATACAATCTCGGTACGGTTTCAATGTTATGATTGAGGACATCCGGATCCGTTTCCAGAACCCTTGCCAACGCATTGGTATCTCCTTGAAAATCCGGAATCAACACCTCCACTTGAATTGAAGAATTGTAATGTTTCAAAGCTCGAATCGCGTTCGCAAAATTCTCTGCACCACCATCAGGCAGATCATCGCGCGTTACCGATGTAATAACAACATATGACAGCTTGAGATGTTTTACCGCTTCAACGATTTTGACCGTTTCATCGGGATCTATATCTGACGGATCGCCATGCTGAACCGCACAAAACCGGCAATTACGAGTGCACACATCACCCATGATCATGAATGTTGCCGTCCCTGAACTCCAACACTCACCCAGATTCGGGCACCGAGCACTGCTGCAAACGGTGTGAAGACCCCTCTTGAATAAAACACGCCTGACATGACTGTAGTTTTCTCCCTGTCCCAATCGAACCGTTAACCATGAGGGCAATCTTCGGTGAGTCATTTTTAAATCTCTATTGAAAGCATAAAAAAATTACAACCCCATCTGTGATGTGTGTTTACTGTGCCCGGAAACAGGATTGCACATGATCGTCTGCCAAACCGCACGCCTGCATAAACGCATAACATATTTTCGTTCCGACAAACGTAAATCCTCTCTGCTTGAGATCTCGTGACATGTCATCCGATATTTCTGTTCGTACAGGTATCGTGGCCAGGGAAACGGGTCTGGGTTTCTGAATAACGGGCTTTCCTCCGGTAAATCGCCATATATAATGACTGAAACTGCCAAAGTTTTCCTGTATACTCAGAAACGCGTTTGCATTCTGTACAGATGCTTTTATTTTCAGTATATTTCGAACGATTCCAGCGTCGGACATCAATCGTTTGATATCCATGGAATTAAACCGTGCAACACGCTCTGGATTCCAATCTTCAAATGCTTGGGTAAAATTTCCCCGTTTCCGCAAAATCGTCAGCCAGCTCAAACCCGCCTGAAAACTCTCCAGGATTAGCATCTCAAACAATTTTTTATCCTCAAATATTGGAATACCCCACTCAAAATCATGATAGTGGATATACAACGGATCTTGAGTGACCCAGGGACATCGATTCGGTTCGGAAGATTTCGCGCGAACGGAAATATTCATGACATCACCTCCCTTTTATCTTCCTGCAGCATCCAATCCGGCTCCGCTATTCCGAGTTGATTCAGGATATGACGGGCGATTTTCATTCCCATTTCAATACTGTCATCCATATTGTTATAGAAAAAACCTCCACATCGCCCGGTTGCATATAGATTCTTAACTTCAGCAAGCTGATGAAAAATATCTCGCTTTAACCTCGGATAATTCAGCGTATAAATTGGATAGGTTTCCGGAATTTTCTCGATGTAAATCGATTCGATATCTTTTCTGAAACATAAACCGACGGTTTCCAAATCACTGACAACTTTATCTGTTAATCGCGATGGGTCTGTCCACCACTCAGGCGTATGGCACATCACTTCAACGCAGATCGATCCGCTTTTATCTGGCGTATTACCGGAATGAAATTGAACCGGATTGGAAACTCTGGCAAACACAATTCCCTTTGATGAAAAATATATCCACTGATCTTTCCGCTCCATTGGTCTGCGTAAAATAATATTGAAAATTACGGTGTTCATAAATCGTAATCCTGAGCTGTCAATGTCCAGGTGTTCACAAAGCACAGGAAGCGGAGCTGTCCAGATGCAGAATGCGGTATCAAAAATCTTGCCGTTGGCAGAAATCGATATTATTGAGTTGCTATTATGTTGGATTGCTGCTGGGCAGGTGTCGGTATGGATTTGTCCACCATGAGACAGTATCCGCTTTTTCTGGTATTCGCAGAATCGAGCGACACCTCCCTCGGGATAAATGAATTCCATTTTGACAGATTTGGGCAGCATTACCATGCGCAGCACATCGAAAAGAGACTGCATCGATATGTTTCGGTCGATGATTGCCCTGTCAACGCTGGCGGAAGCCCATGAACAATGTAAATCCCTGCAGCTTACATAAGCAAATTTTTCTGTGTATTGCTTGAAAAACAACTCATAAAGTGTCTTACCATATTTCGATATCACATAGTCTTCAAAAGATTCACCTTGAGGGCGCTGAGTGAAAGGCTGTTTAAGCAAATCCCAGGCACAGCGCAAGGCAATTCCAAAAGGCAATTTAACCAGGGCATCCGATGTCAAAGGCCAATTGAAATATTTTTTATTGAAATAAACGGAGCTTTGCCGATCGATGGTATGTGCATCCGAACCGAGAAGTGCCAGGATGTAATCCATAATTTCTTTGCGATAGGTATGAAATCGATGAGGTCCGATATCAAAACGGAAGTCTCCATAGACAAAGGTCCTTGCAAGCCCGCCGACATCTGAGGTTTTTTCAATCAACACCACGGGAACACCTGAGCAAGACAGGACGTCTCCTGCCGTAAGTCCTGCGATACCCGCTCCAACAATAACAACCGGTCGATCACATATCATGTTCATTCCTGTCAGCCTGAAGTGTCTGCTCGATGTTTATATGTTTAAACCTCTCATCAGTATACTCAAGCGTAAACCGGTCCAAAATCACGTACGCCTCCCGTTCCTCAAAACCATCATGATAAACACCCAGTTTGATTTTAACAACACTTGATCTGAAAGGTATAAAACCCCGCCCAATGTACCTGTCATCGACGAAAGCTTTCACTTCACTTGAAGCCGCATCAACGATGACGCGCAATTTGTGAAATGCTTTGTATTCATTACCGAATGGAGGGAATCCCTGGGAATGCCATTTATAGCCAAGTCCCTTGAAGCTGAACAGATAAAATGGAGGCATTTCTTTTACTGGGCCAACAAATGAAACAACAGCTCCCGCCAGATCCTGAAATTCATCCAGATACCGCCCGTTATCGATGGTTAGCGATATGTTGATATCTCTGATGTTTCGTGCTTGAAATATCGCACTTGCTTCCAGATTGGAATAAGGGACATCCATATATACTATTTCCGCATTGCTTCCCGGATACATGTTCGGTGGAATTCTGCCTTTTATCCTCAATATTCCCTCATCGGCATTGATTATTTTCTGGGCTCTTCCTGCCCGACTCCATCTGGCAGCATCAAGAATATCAAATTCATCTTGAATTTCTGTCTCCTGCTGATATCGCCGAAGTGACTTCAACCGAAAACGTCCATCCTTTTCCAGCGGTAGAAGCCTGGACCGATGAGTATCAAACTGAAACAGATACGGTTGTCTTTTTGAAAATTTATTGATGACAGCGGCATTTTTTTCGGGTCCCAGATCGCGCGCATAAATCACCGGATTCTTTAAATAAATATCGTTGGCAAAAAAACCAAAACTATATGATGTTGTGTCACCCGCAATGAAGACAAGTGAAGGGGTGTTCGTTTCATTTTCAATCTTGGCATAGCGCGGTTCAAAAGAATCTCCAAATGCTGCCAATGTCAGCTTGATATGCGTTGGCCAGAAAGCATAGGTTCCGTGAATGGTGGATGCCAGAACGAATAAAAATGGGAACCATTTGAAGGTTCTGAAAGAAGTCGATTTGAGTTTTTCTTGAAGTCCGGAAAACCCTCGGACAGTCAAAAACAGCAATGCAGGCAAAGCTTCATAATAATATCGTGCACCCAGGAGACCGGCACCTGGAAACCAATACAGTGCATAAGCCAACATCATAAACATTACACCCGAAGCCAGCAGCCACTCCCATTTCCGATGGTTTTTATTTGCACAGACAAAGGCCAGCGGGATGAACCAGAGGCTTGACGGCCAGCCAAACAAGGCGCGATTGATACGGCTGAGACAGAGATGGATATTTTTCAAGGCCTTTAAAGGCGTGTGAAATGGTTGATTCATTCCCGCTTCGGGCCACACATCCCATTTTATACGATGATAAAATCCCAGGCGATCCAATTGACCAAATTCCCCTTCATGGAACGGAAATTTAAGGATACTGCCGGTAAACATTTCGTTATAGGCAAGCTGGACACCACTGATAATCGATCCGGATAACACCAGAAACAACGCTGCTTTTTTTTGTTTTCTGATCCATAGTCTGATGACGAAGTATACGGCAAATGGCAATGCAAGAGTGATCGCACTCATTGGGCGGATCAAAAAAAAGTATCCGGCAGATGCTCCGGAAACGGAGGCATGCAACCATCGCCCGTTGTTAAGACTTTTAATGCCAAAAAGCAAAAACAGCAAAAAGAAAAAGAGCGCTGGAGAATGTGTGAGCACATGAGGGCTGATGCCTAAATAGTATGGAGATATTGATAGTAATAACAGCATCATCAGTGCGTACAGGTGGTTATTAAAAAAAAGACCGTACAATCTGTACATCAGCCATGCCGCTGCACCCGCGAAAACAGGGGTCACGGCCCAGGGACACATCAGACGATATCCGGCAGCCAGCAGTATAGGGAAACCGGGACTGTACCTTGAAATATAGCGCCCGTCGGTCACAAGGGTGAACATGTAATCGAACGGTCGAAAGGGGTCTGGAACAGGTGCCCAAAGACGTCCTGCCGCAAAAATTTTTGCCTGAAATAGATATGCGATGGAATCAGGAATCCGCGGAACAGCTTTCCAAAGTATGAAACCATAATATAAAAGAAAAACCGTAAGAACGACCGAAATCACACCAGCAATCCCGCCAGCCCATTGCCTCAACTGGTGCATCAACCTGACAGGAAACGGAAGTTTATTCATAATCACGCTTGCCGGGATCACAATGGCAAGCATCAAAGCCAATTCCTTCAGCCGGGTAAAAAATGCTTCCGGGTCATAAAGATTTACAAAGAAAATATCGGTATGCTTATATCCTGGTAACGTGCCGATCACAATAGATGCCCAGATAACAAAACCGGCAATAATCACTGACCATCGTCTCATTGTCTGAAACGTTCTGGAACCGATGGCAGTGACGCGTTGAGAATATCGGAAAGATTTTTTCCAATTACTTGCATGCTATAATTATTCTCAGCGGTTTTCCTGGCCAGATGTTGCATGGATCGATAGATTTCCGGATTTTTGCTCAGACAAAGCATGGCTTCAATATAATTTCTTTGATCATCCGCGAGATATCCATTTTTACCGTGTTCTACGACATATCTAGCTTCGTTGTTTGACGTGGCAATAACGGGAAGACCACTGGCAAAATATTCAAACAGTTTTGTCGGTGATTTTGAACGATTCCATAAACTGTCGGAAACCATGGGAAGCAGACCGACATGGCAGGACGCCATAATTTCCGGCATGGCATCCGGCGGCATCCAGGAAATAAACGAATAACTGCCGGTCGGCAGAGTTTTCTGTGCAAATGTTTCCACTCCCGCCATATGCTCACCCCCGCCGACAATCTTTAAATGGGTCAGAGGATTCTGTTTATGAACTTCACTGAAAACCTCTATACCATAGCGGACATTCTCTGCAATTGATTCTCCCCACACTAATCCGGTCCATAGAAAAGTAAACGGAATCTCTTCACGTTTGCCGGCACCGGGATGAAATACCGTTGTATCGACACCTGTCGGAATAAGAAAAGTTCTTGGATTCGAATTTTTAAGGAATGCCTGGAGTGAATGGCTGGCGGCAATACAACATAGTGCATTCCTTGCCGCTTTTTCTGTAATATCCCTGTCGGTTCGAGCACCATAAAAAAATGTGTTGATATAGTCTCGGTTAAAACCGCAAAACAATCCGGTGCCATGCGGATCCTGACCAATCTCATAATCATCATAATCAACGATGTAAGGCCAATTGAAATAACGCGCCAACAATAGCGCGCCGGCGGCATGATAGTGCAGCTTTTGAAGGTAAAGGATGCAATTACGATATTGGGAAAAAAACCGTTTGATGGATTTGAACACAACCGACAAGCGGAAGCGGTCTCCGCGTGAATACATCTCCGGCTCAGTGACTTCCGGAACAAGATGATCCTTGAACGAAAGAACGGATGTGTTGAATCCATGTTTTTTCAACTGTTCTGCAAAACGATAACATCGAACCCTTACATGCGGATATTCATAACCTGATATACCGATAAACAGCAGGTTATATTTTTGTTTAGAGAATTCCGTTTTGATCTGATTCATATCGAAAGCCACTCTAAAACCTAGATCAAGAAATTTCAATTCAAACTTGCGTTGTTGATGTATTCCCCGATATTATAAAATCATGGTGTTTCGTTATCTTTGCGTGGTGTTGGTTGGATTCATGGTCACATGTGGCCTTTCAGCAAAAAAAGCATCCATATCACAATTGGAAGCACCCGTTCAACTCAAATCATCCATCCCGTCGCAGTCAATCGGTATGCGGCCTATCCTGATGCAATTTGATCCCTCCTTCACGTATTATTTTCAGAAGAATTATGGATATTTGTTATCGAATCAGACCGAGGAAAACTCGCCGCTAAACGGTACATCCCGATCCCTGTTAAACAACACCGCCTACGACATGAAATACTCATGGTTTCCTGATATTAACTCAAAAGAATATGAAGTGGGTTATGGCTTGGAAGAAATCTCTGCGGGAGAGCAACTTCTTTACAGCCTTGGGTTTTTATTGTTACAGTATTCAGCGATGGAGTTGGATAGAAGTATCAACAGTGATGACCGTAACCGGTCTTACTATTACTACAAGCGATAAGGTGATTCATGGAAAGCATACTTAATCTGATGAAATGCCGGCGAGGTGTCCGGCAGTTTGCTGATCGGGCGGTTCCGGAAAAGGTGTTATCGAAGATTCTTGAAGCTGCGATATACGCACCATCCGGTGTTGGCGGCGCTCATATTCTTGTGGTTGATGATCAAGAATTACGAAAAAAGATCCGCTCCATCTGTGAAATCGGCGAGCGTCAATGGGTTGATTCCCAGCCGTTATCTGTTCGCGAACGCATCGTGGCACAACCAAATTTCAGCTATTCACTCGAATTTTTAGAAACCGCTCCGGCACTTCTTATTGTGTCAACCCGTCCGAGGGATCCTGAGCGACCATATGCCGTTGAATGTGCGTTTCTGGCTGTTGGATACATGCTGGTTATGATTGAAGGTCTTGGCCTGGGCACGATCACATATACGCCTTCCGTCACGGATGAAAAGCAAAGTAAAATTCTAGAGGAATTGCTTGGTCTTCCGGAAGGAGAGAAAATACAGGTGATTCTTCCGGTCGGTTATCCGGAATCCAAACCCAAACATGATACCGGAAAAGCGCAATACAGTGTTTTTCATAACCGGTTTGGTGAACCTTTTACACTGGCCACATGAGGATTTAACTGTTGATACTGATCGGGAATTACGGTTTATAAGGAGGTTTTTTATGAAACAGATAGGTATCGTGCTGTTATTGATCGCGTTTCCATTTGCAGCGCAAGGCGTATGGTTTGAGATCGCGCCGGGTACGGGAGCATCCGAACCGCTAAGCAACGGTGACAATGTCATGATCTCCAATTCAGGCGACTTTCTTCCCGGATATTACTATTCCGACGGATATTTCCGGTTATACTATCTCGGAACACCTTCCGGCGAAGTCCGTTTCACAAATCACGCATTCAGCATTTCCGGCGGGCAGATCACCGGTGAGGAGCCGTTAAACGTCGGACCGTATACGTGGGCGGATGAAGTTGATATGCACATTTTTTATATTCCGGTTGTCCCGCCACAGCGCAACGAGTATTCTGACAACACCCTTCTCGTTACACCCCAGACAGCCAAAGTTCCGGCACTCAGCGCATGGGCATTGGTCATTTTATTGGCAGCGGTCTCGATGTACCTGTTTCGTAACCGATAATCGTATCGGATCAGTTCCAGCCAAACTCCCAGCTGTCCATCTGACCCATAAGTGCGTTCATATCAGGTGTCAGCAGCGCAGCGTGAAACATCAGGCCATTGGCGGTTCCCACGTTTGACGGCCATGAAAACTCCGGAATCACAGTGACAACCTGCATTCCCGGCTCGAATTCGGGATATAGTGTGACGTATGAATCAATGGTTGTGCCAAACGAAGGGCCGTAGAAATACATGCCGTAGACTTCCAGAACGACGAACAGTGGATATCCCGTAAGGCTCTGACCGGCCGCATTGCACACCATGACGCGACATGCGCAGGTATCGCCGGCCTCATACATGTGTGACGGCATCCATATCGTTACGCCGGTTGTTTCGCATTCCGGTACTGGCGTGTGCGTAGGCTCAGCGGTGCTGGTGGCTTCAGGAGTTTCCGTGGGTACGGGAGTGAACGTCGGCATCGGTGTATAGGTCGGTTGCGGTGTATACGTCGGCAGCTGCGTTGCTGTCGGCGGCGGTCCCGTCGGTTCCGGTGTGAATGTCGGTATGGCGGTATTCGTCGGTGGCGGTGTGAACGTCGGAATCGGTGTATTCGTTCCCTGAGGTGTAAACGTTGGAATAGGCGTATTGGTCGATAATGGAGTATTTGTAGGATTTGGAGCTGATGTTGAGGTCGGCACCGGTGTTCTGGTCGGCGTTGCGGTTATCTGTGGCGGAGATGTTGATGTGGGGGGAGGTGGTGGTGTCGCTGTCGGTTGTTGTGTCGTCGTCGGCGGTGGCGTATGCGTGAATGTCGGAATAGGCGTATTGGTGTATACCGCCGTGAATGAAGGCGTGGGCGTGGGCGTGCCGGCACAGTCACCATATATCCGGACGAGTTGATAGCCGTTTCTGGAGGAGTTACCTCCCGGAGAGAATGAACTGACATCAGCAACATCGCCCTCGTAATAGTAAAGATAATCGCCGGACCCGTTTAAACCCACCTGGGCATTATCGGAAGCGGAGAAATAAATGGCGGCGATATCGCCCTGCTGAACCGGTATGGCTATTGAATCCTCAAAATTGTTGATCCCGGAACTCACATAAACCATGGATGAACCGCCGATATAGGTGTAAGTATTACCGCCACTCGGACGGATAATCCGCAATCCTATCGTGCCGGACTGAGTGGCTCTGACCATCCACCCTGTCAAGGTTCCATCAGCATTTACCGTTCCCGTTCCCGAACCATCATTGTAAAAATATGTTGTGTCGTCAAATCTGTTTTCGTCATTCGGTGTCTCGTTAACGTTAAAGCCCGCCCAAATGCATGGTGATGGAGTTGGTGTGGGTGTAATCGTCGGTGTTGATGTCGGCGGTCCTGGCGTGGGTGTCGGACCGGCGGAGACATAAACGGATGCGCAATTGGAGATATCGCCTCGGCAATCGCTGTCGCTGCCGATTCCCTGAACGATATAATAATACGTCACGCCTTCCGCAACTTCCGCATCAACCCAGTCCAAAGACGCCGTCGTTCCCATCGGAATCCATCCAAAGCCGCAGCCGATATCGTTTCTGAAAACTTCATACTGAACCGCATTTGATACCGATGACCAGTTGATTGTCACGGTTCCCCCGGTAGAGGATCCGGTAATGCTGGGTGCACCGATGGAGGGGCATGCGGAATAGCAGGCAGGTTGGCTGCCGCAGGCAATCCCATGTGAATTGAACGCTTGCCATAAATAGCAACCGAAAGGTGTTCCGTTGGCAAGGTTGCCATCATCATCATCGATACCCAGCAAAACGGTGTAATAACTGTCACCATTGCACCCGTTTACCGTGGCACTCGGGTTGCACTGCCCTCCCGAAACAACCTGGTAAGCGCTGTCGACATTGGCTACGGCGGTATACCATAACCGGTCAGCCCACAGCCAGCCTGCCTGGTCGCCAAACATGCTGCGAACCGCTTTGATGGCATCCCACCACGCCTGCGACGCAATCAGACTTTCGCAGTGACCTTCATATCCCATCGGTCCCATATATCCCCAGTAGGGGCAGGACCAGCGATCACAATCCGCAGGACTGCTGGCGATATTTCCCGGCGTAACGTTCGCATCAGTATCCACATCGCGTACACCTGTACACGTTGAATCACAACCAAAATTGCAGGGAGTGCCCGGCCGGAAATTATGACCGATGCATGAAACATGTGTCATTAAAAATGAACTGATATCCGCATATGCCTCACCGGATCCATTATCTGCGGAGAATCCATTCTGGTCATTGCTATCTAGACCGTGCGCGGTTTCATGAAGGAATACCGATGCGATCTCACCGGTATTCGAACATCCACCACCGGACCTGTAGAAATTGACCGAACTGCCGCCCCAATACGCATTACATGTATTATTGATATTGACATTAGCGGTCAGGTTCTGAGTCAGCCAGGATATCGATGGCTGGTATTCCATGACTTTTTCTTTATATCGTGTGATATGATAAAAACACGATCGCGATGAATGCGTGTTTCCAGAACCTCCGAATCCAGGTGTATCGCAATCATCTCCAGTTCCACTCCCGAAATTAAGGTCTCCCGGATTTACACTTGTGCTCAGATTTATCGATCCGCAGTTGTCACTGATGTTGGCATAGATACCATTCAATGAACATGATGCCGTACCACCGGTATACGTATAGTTGCCGCCGGCGTCTGTCTGAACGGTTCCATTGTTGCTGACACGGGCATGCGAAAACGGGCGCACAACTTCGAGATCCAAATTCGTGACCGGATATATGCCACCCTTGACCGTGCCGAATTTGCGTTCATCCTGCAGCACCAGAATATCACCGCTTTGCGCATCCACCAGTGTTTCCCATAATGCTTCGCTGCCTTCGGCTTTCAGAACCATTTTGTAGGTCAGATAATGCGTGTATCCTGTACCGCGTTCACCGACGTAGGGTTCTCCGGGACGAAAAGACTCACCTTCGGATGCCGCGGGCACGATCAACAGTTCGGGCGGTTCGATGATCGAAACCGGACCACTGAATCGAGACACAAGATAATTCGCTGCAATGTTGAATGCCTCCTGCTCGCTTATCGAAGGTCGCGTTTCCAATACTACGTTTTCATAAAGATGTGTTCCGAATTGTATAAGATTTCCGTTGTTAACCCTGAAATAAACATGACTTTTCCACACCCGAATACCGTCAACTTCCTGAATGAAGCGAATGGAACTGTACCGGTCAGTGACCATGGAACCTGAATCGTCGAGTTGGAGTTGGTTGAGGTCAACTCGAAAAAGATCCCTGTTTTCATCAATGAAAGCCAACGCAAGGGATGCATAAACTTCAAGATCTATGGGTTTGCCGGGTTCAGTGCCGAGTTCTTTAATGTCACTCCAGGTCAGCGTATTCCCATCTCCGGGAACCCATGGAATCCCCTGCCCCTGGATAATATCCGGCCGGTTTCCCCGAATATCCACAGCGATATCCCATTGATCGCCAAACCTTGTCAGGAAAGCTGCCCATGCTGGCGTATCCCAGGTTACACCATCTCTGAAAGACAGATAATCGGCGATGGGAGAGACGAGGATATCTGTCTGATGAATCTGAGCTTCCCGAATCAAATCATAGTCGTCTGTTTCAGGCACCGTTATACCATAAACAGTTCCCGAAATAACGCTAATAAGCACCAGCAATGTCAGTGACTTTTGTAATGTCATACACCCTCCTTATACATCAAACGGAACCTTTCCCCCCGATTCTTTCTTATATTTTGCCTGCTCTTGAATTTCAACTTCTTGTTGAATATCAAGAATGACCTTTATATTCAATTCTCATGCCTTTTCGCCATTTTTATTGATTTTTTATACGTTTTGCCGTTAAATTTTGAGGTGTTCTTAGTTGTAACCGGAGACCAAGATTTGGGGAGGAGTCCAGCAGTTATGACACGCAGAGCAAAAAACATATTGGCATTGGTGGTGTTGATGGCCCTTATTGCCGTTATCTGGATGGCGGATGCCTACAGAAACAGACTACCCCCGATACCGGAACCGTCTGATGCCAGAGCATTAAAAAGCCTGCCGGTGATTCCTGTTGAGCTGCCGGATGGAACAAGAATAGCTGCGGAAGTCGCATGGACCGAACATCAAAAAGAAACCGGATTGATGTACCGATCAATTGTGCCACCCCAAACCGGTCTGCTTATCGTTCACGACAAAAACGATTACCAACAAATTTGGATGAAAAATACTTTTGTCAATCTGGATGTCATCTTCATTGACGCCGATAAACGTATTGTTGTCGTTCACCCAGATGTCCCTGCGGCCGGCGATCAAAAGGACGAGGACAGGATTGCAACTCGGACCGGCTATGGAAAATACGTCCTAGAAATGGCGACTGGGGAAGCACATCGGCTGCAGATCGAAAAAGGTATGAAACTCGATTTCACCCTGGCAGCCCGATAATTTGATTCCCTTTCTTGTAAATAATTAGTCAGGAGAATTTCATGGATACTATTGTTCGTTTCAGGAAAAAAACGATTGACCTTAAACCTTATTTCGAAGGCTTTCCATACAGCTCCTTCAGGTTTTCCTCCAGTTTTAATCGAATCTTCTATTTCCGGATCGACCAGCAAGTCAAACTCATGACACATGAATTGAAAACACCCTTCATTCCTGAAAAAGGCCGTCAAATTTCCGACCTTGATTTCGGAACTTTTTCAGCGGGTAATTTTGAATACCACCAGCAATCCGGCAAAATATTTTTTACCGGTGATGACAGAAACGACGAAATATTCAACATTTACAAATTCGACACCTTCTCCGGCGAACGACAAAAAGTGACGAATGAACAATACATATACGGTAAGCGGATGATACCCGAATTCAATAAAATAGCTTTTCTCGGTCGAAAGAAATCAGACGAACGAATGTTGACTTCATTTAAACTACTGGATTTGGAGACATTTTCTGTGACATCATTGGTCGACGATACTGAACGTTGGCAATTTACATGGTCACAAATTCTCTACTCAAAAAAATATAATTCGTTTTTCTGGTCGGCAAACGAGAACGGGGATCGAAACTTTTCCAATATTGTTGAATGTTCTCACGACGATAGCCGTTTCAGAATCTTATTACCCGATGGCATTAAACGTTCGATGTTCGGTTTATTGTCAATGATGCCGGACGACGACACCTTGGTATATTTGTCTGATGAAGATGGTTATACGAATGTCTATGCCTATGATCTTCAACAACGAAAATCCAGAAAAATAACGGCATGGAAAAAACCGGTTTCGAGTGCTGTAATTTTCAAAATCGCCGGCAGACCATTTTTGTTTGCCGTTCAGGACGACACGGTAACGAATACGCTGTTCATACTTGATCCGTATTCCGGAAAACAACTCTATAAAAAAACCTTTTCCGCCCAGCTGGGATTTTCGCTGGCGGAACATGAACGTCTTTTTTTATACCGCACATCCATCTCTGATCCTTTAACATATGAAGAAATTTCCTTTAATACGCTTGATGAACCATTGAATCCGATTTTCACACCTCTGATAACCTATCCCAAGACACTTTTAGATAACATTGTTCATGGCAAAAGCGAATCGTTGACCTACGCCACCTTCGACATCGATGAAAAAACCTGCAGCCAACGGCAGATACATTCACTGCTGCTCATTCCCGACAATCTTCCGAAAGAACCGTCGGAACGTCTTGCGATCATCGTTGCGTTTTACGGTGGTGAGAATATTTTTCAGAAAGAGCTGCAGATACTGTTGCAGGCAGGATTGATCGTTATGAGTCCTTCTGTACGCGGGTCATGGGGATTCGGAGCTGATTTTTACTCACTCAACGACAAGGACCTGGGAGGAAATGAAATAATCGACTTGATCTACGCAGGACGGTTTCTGGCTGACCGGTTCGGATTGAAAGAATCCCAGATCGGACTGATCGGTGGAAGCCATGGCGGGTACTGTGCCATGCGAGCATTGACGTTTCCGGAATCCGTCAACGGCAGACGCGAATCATTTCAATGGGGATTTGCCATATCCAGTTTCGGCATAAGTAATATCGTCGACTATTATCACACATGCAATATTCCGGATTGGGTGATACAGAAAGCCGGCAATCCCGAGACTGAATATGACAAGCTCATGGATCGATCACCGGTCAAACATGCCCATCGCGCTACCGGACCGCTTCTTCTGATTCATGGGGAGAACGATCAAAGGGTGCCGGTTGATCAGAGCCGGCAAATGGCAGCCGCTATGGAAAAGGCAAAGAAACCGTATCGATATGTCGAAATTCCGGGGCAAGGACATGGCTGGCTGGGCTTGAACGAAAATCTGACGTATTTTAAAGAGCTGTTTGAATTCATGAATGAATTCGTCTGAATTATATTTCGGTAAACCATTCCGGATATACTTTGGGCCAGCATAAAAAACCCTGATTTTGCAATATACGAACCATTTCCAGGTGCTCAAACGATACTTTGCCGGCAAAGAGCGCATCAATATCCGCTTTCCCGGCAGAATCAAAAAAGGATCGCATCCGGTGCAGACCTGCCAGATAAGTATAATCTTTTGTATAGGCACCATGGGCACTGGTATCAGTAAATCCTAGTTTTACTCTCTGGGCGATATCGAAAGCCATATCGACATCGAAATAAGGTTTGACAGCCTGAAAGGTATCCCAGAAAGATCCGTTCAATGCTGCATGGACACCGATGACCCTTCCGGAGATCCGGTACACAGTTTCATCCATAAGCACTCCGCAGCGCTCTTCCGCATATTCCGCCAACCCTTCCTCTGTAAACTGATAAGCCGGCAATCCGCGCCCAAATAGCTTCAAAGGCTGAGCATACCCGTTCTCACTCCTGAGAACATGCGTGCCGATTTCATGAACAACCATCATCTTTACCAGCGATTCATGGAACTTGACATCTTTTCTGATCCAGAATTCCCTGACAAGGTTATCAACAGCCATTTTAGCTCCCATTTCCGGGACAACCTTTACATTCCAATGAAATCCATATGATTTCATGGCGTTACGGCAAATGGTCGCCAATTCATCTGCATTGTAGATTTTTCCACTTACTTCACCGTTGTACGCTCTCTGATCCGGGGACAGCCGATCCAGATTATGTTTCGCAGCATTGCACAGATCCGTGTTCGGTTCACCATAGGTCCGTTTGCTGAAAGACGTAATAATGTCAGGATAATGTGTACGCGCAGCAGCAGCCTCTTCCTGCCGGTTCTCTATTGCTTCAATATAAACGTTTTCCATGGGATTTTCCGGATTAAGTTGAATTTTCAACATATCCAGTTGTTTTTCCCCGATATCAGGCAAACTGTCGTAATGAAACAACGGATTATAGGATTCGCCGTTGAGATACCGTTTTTTGAATTTCTCCAGCTCCTCAGCCCGGTTCACTGGCGACAGATAATTGTCGATATCGATTTCCCCTTGTATTTTTGCAAACTCGGAATCGATGGCCATCCATTTTATTTCATTAATCTTTATCATTCTCATTCAACCCCTTTTTCTGTCGGTCTGAAAAATACCAAATCATAACGATTTTCTGCACAAAATTCCGCCTAGATTAAATCAGGTATCATACAGAATTCAATACCGAATACTGTAAACCCCGCTGTTTTTTTGTGAATTTTTTGAAATTGAGGATACCTGGAATTATAATATGGTTTTGGGCGGGGATTGTTCGCAGTTTAAATTTTTATAAGGGGGAAGAGGTATGAGGAATTTTTGTTGTTTTAGGATTTTTTTTCTGGTTATTGGCATCTTCTTCCTGACAGCATGGTTTGCAAGTTACAGTTTAGCTGCGGACCGTCAGGCAACATTCTGGCCGGATAATAACCTGCCTCCATTTTCGACAGTAACGGATTCGGAAGCAACGGGAGTAATCCGTGTTTTGACGGCTGATTTCGATCCTTTGAAAACATTACCGGATCTGCCGGCAGAATTGAAATATACAAATGAACCTAATGCCATAACCTATCACATTGTTCAATTTAATAAACCGATTACAGAAAAAGATAAGCTCCTTTTGGCGAAATCCGGTGCAGAACCGCTCATATACCTTCCTCATTTCGCATTTATTGTCAGGACAGCGCCAAACTTCGATGTTGACCGAGTTCGGTCAATACCTCAGATAAGATGGATCGGACCATTCCATCCGGCTTATAAAATCGATCCCATGACAGGACGAATGCCCTTGTCATTGCCGAAAAGGGTGAATGATTCAAAATACACGCTGTTCGTATCCTTTTTCCCCGATGAATCACCGGATAAATTCAGTGCATTTGTCACATCCCTGGGGGGAGAAATCTCTTCTCTGGTCACTGGAAAACACAGGAATTTAGCGGAAATTCGGCTGGATCCTTCCCGCGTTCTTGATTTATCCAGATATCAAGGTGTTCTGAGGATCGAAGAAAAAGGCGAGTGTTTTATCAACAACGACGAAACCCAGGAAGTTGTGCAGTCCGGCTCGGTTGCCGGCGGAACTCCAATATGGAACCATAGTATTCATGGTGAAAACCAGATTATCGGTATCATGGATTCCGGCGTGGATCCAGACCATTGTTTTTTTTATGACAACACTCAATCATTCCCAGGTTCAACGCCGAACTACAGCCATCGCAAAATTGTCGCATACAGAGCCTACGGATCGGGTGTGATCTATGATGGCTGCACCGGCGGGCATGGAACGCATGTGGCGGGCACTGCGTTGGGATATCCACGGAACGGGTCCACCAATGTCAGTTACTGCGGCATTGCATATAATGCCAAGGCAACTGTTGGTGATATCGGCCAAGATGATTCATCGGATTGTTATTATGGATATGTTTATCCGCCTTCCTCTCTGATCAGCGCATTTCAGGATGCACTCAACGATGGAGCTTACATTCATACAAATAGTTGGGGTGGACAGACCAACAGCTATGAGAGTTATGCCGAAGACTGCGATGATTTCATGTGGGACCACAAAAACTTTCTCGTTCTAGTCGCTGCCGGGAATACCGGTCCAAGCAGCGGAACGGTATGCTATCCGGCCACGGCAAAAAACATCATGTGTGTCGGCGGATCCGATAACGAACCCAACCAGGAGGATATGTACTATTACTCCAGCCGGGGACCGGTCAGTGGTTCAAGCCGGCTGGCACCTCATCTGACCGCTCCGGCAACGGACACAAGCATGTCACCCGATGGAATACACTCGTCAAGTTCAGATGGGGACACGTCCGGTGAGACCTGCGGAATCATATACGCAAATTACAGTGGCACCAGTATGGCCAGTCCCGCGGTTGCCGGATGTGCAGCTCTGGTCAGACAATATTACACGGAGGGATTTTACCCGTCGGGAACCGCCAACGCTCCCGATGCATTTACTCCAACCGCTGCATTGATGAAAGCGACATTGATCAACAGTGCGACGAATATGAGCGGAACCACCGTCCGGCCGTCGAATGATCAGGGTTGGGGACGCGTATTACTCGACGATACGCTATATTTCCCGGGTGATGCGGCAGAGCTTTATGTGGTGGACAATACCACCGGCGCTCAGACCGGCAGTATGTTTACTTACAATATTGACGTCGATTCCAACGCCGTGCCGTTAAAGGTAACGCTGGTATGGACTGACCGGAGCGGCAACAACCTGGTCAACGACCTCGATCTGGAACTGACAAACGGATCATCCACATGGTACGGAAACAATTTCACCAGCGGATGGTCCAACACCGGCACGGCCAAAGACCATACCAATACTTTCGAATGCATTTATCTGAACAGCGGCACATTCACGCCGGGAACCTATACTGTCAGAGTCCGGGGATACAATGTACCTCAGGGCGAACCGGGAACAAACCGCCAGCCGTTTGCCGTAGTTGTTTCAGCCAGCACGGGTACCGTCAACACACCCG
>JAFGJC010000341.1 GCA_016929305.1 candidate division CSSED10-310 bacterium
GCAGCACGACACCCATTCAACCAACCGATCAATATCTGAGATGTAAATATTGTCATTCTATGATGTGTATCAATTTAGGTGAATCGTTGCTGAAAACAACATTTACTATTAAAATCGATGAAGATTCATTGCTCGGGATCATAAAAAAAACGCTGCGCGATCATGATCTGTTGGAAACATTTACTCTAAATTCCGTACATCTGTTTTATTTCCCGTATTGGCAGTTTCAATCATCACATAAAACCTTTTACATACCCGCAGCGTCGACAACTTATCGAACAATTGAAACCTACTCCGTAGAACCAGGGGAAATACGTTTTTATTCACAAGACATCCAGGAATCAGCATCCAGCGTCAATCCAGATGTGTTTCTTGAAACTGCTTTGGAAACGCTGCACGACCAGATGATCGATACCGTTGAGGATGTTAAGGCATCATTGATTTATATTCCGTTTTACAGTGTTTTCATTAAATATGGTGACAGGAACTACACTCTCCATATCCCTGCACATTCCGGAACGGTTCTGATGACCGATCTTCTACCACCCCCGTCATTGAATCTCTACCGGTCATTGCGATTGTCAGCTCTTATAATATTCTTCTTCTACGTGTTTCTGACATTTGGCGCGATCAATTTATCCGGACGCCTGTCAATTGCTTTTATCACATGCGTCCTGGCTTCATTCGTATTCTACAAATGGCTGAAAAAGAGTATCGTTCGATGAATCAGATAATTAGGCACTCTCACGTAAAGAAACACGGTTATGGCGACCACTGAGCCTGAACGAGTGCAGCCCATTAACTGCCAGACCTGTGGTGGCACCCTTGCGTTTGAGCCGGGTCAAACTCTTGTTCGATGCGACTATTGCCAGGGTCTGAATCTTATCATTGTTCAGGGTGACATCCCCACATACCATTTCCCGGCAAGAATTTCTGCAAGGGAAGCACAGATAAGAGCTGAGGATGCATTGTATACCACATTCAGTAAAGCTGCAGATCTGGAAACCAAAATCTCTTTTGAGAAACCGCAACTCTATTATATTCCCTACTATGAAATATCCGGTGTCCGGTACGGAACAGCGCTTGAAAAGACAATTTCGATGAAAGAAGCCGGAAAACTGCAGGAACGCGCAAAACGACTGTCTCTCTTGCTGGACGGAAGGCTCAGTTATCATCAGGTAAGGAATTTTCTGGGAGGGGATTCCGTGAAGGACAAGCTGGACACTCGGGTCATCATCAACGATCTTGCCATCAGCAATCTGGCAGCATCAATACCCGACTGGGGACTAGAAAATATCAAAATTTCCAAAATCCGAAGAGATAAGGAATACGGGTTCCTTGAACCGGTCTCGATCCGGAAACTCCAAAAGTCGGCTTCCGTCATCCATCCATCCCAGCCACTCGATCATTTTCTTTCCAACAGTTTGATGACCAGCGCTGCTGAAGATTCTTCAAATATCCGTCTGTTCGATCGTGATATCTGTCTGATCTACTATCCTGTATGGCGTATCGTCTACACATATCATGGCACGCCTTATCAGGTAACCGTTGATGGCTTGACCGGAAATCGGCTTTTTGCACGGATACCTCAAAGTGAAACGTTCCGTATCACACTTTTTTTGACCAGTATAGGATTTCTGGGATTTACTGTCGGAGTTGCGGGTGGCTTGCTGGGCTCGTTAGTCTCGCTTGTGGAGCTGATGATAAAATACAGCATCTTTACCATACTGTTGACATTAACATACGGTGTATTTCTGGCAGCATTGGTATCATTCGGATGGGTTCATCTTAGATATCCGACGGAGATCATACTGAACGGTGAACATAAAGACATTCGTTTTATCGGAAAAACGGGAAAATCCCTTCCGGAGAAGATTCTTGAAAAACTTACGATGATTTATCGCACATGAATCGGGAATATTAAATCGTTATGACGACACAGCAGATCCGAGTAATTGCATGCAAATGTCCTCAGTGCGGACAAGAATTGAAAGGCATTCACCATGATCGAATCCTTTTCTGTTGGTCCTGTAATATCGGAATAGATTTATACGTCAACCCGATCAAAATTTATCCGGTTCAGTATGCCAAATCTAATCAGAACCGGGAGTCTTCTCAAATATTCTTACCGATCTGGCGATTTGAAATCGCGATGTCCTTTACCTCTGAAGACAGCGACAAGCTCTCCAAACTCCAGCAGATACCTTTATTGCATGTATATATACGAGGATTTCGAATGCATGGTTTGATATTGTTTGGTGATATCAACAGAATGCTGACCGCCGTGCAACCAAAGATGGAAATCGAAAACAAGACATATCCAGTTCTCGGATGCCGAAAATCAGCTGAAATGGCGGCCGAATGCATCAACATCACGGCACTTTCCATCATTGATAAATTTGTGGACATCACTGGTGTCACGTTAACGTTCAAAATTATCAGCACATCACTGCTTGCAGTGCCATTCCATCTTGAAAATACAGGGCTTGTCGATGGTTTAATGGGCTATGAATATTGCCACGTCGCATTCGATGATCTGCCGGCAATCAAATCCGCTTTACACAGTAACACAGCGTAAACATTTTCTTGAAAAGTAAAAGACCGGAGTGTATTCTATAAAAAAGGAAGGAAGCGCCGTGATTACTTTTAGATGTGGACATTGTGGAAAATCCTATGAGTTCAAATTTTTACCTATTCCGGATGGAGGAGCTGATTTTCAATGCTCCGAATGCGGCAAGACATCCAAGGTGATTCGCAAAGGCAATTTTGTATTTTGTGTCGTAGAAGACGGATTTAAAGGTGAAGGCGAAGCGGCCACTATGGACCTGACGGATTCTTTCCGTAGCGGTGTTGAAAATGAGTTGTCGGATGAAGAGGTCGAAGCCCGGCTCCAGGGATTGTACGCGGATCTGCCATTCGACATGGAATTTTTACTAGGCGTGACCGAAGGACTGGATAACGGCACAACCTTTCCGATAAGAAGCCCTGTGGTGACGATAGGGAAAACCGGATGCGATATAAATTTAAAAGATCCGAATATTTCCCGGGAACATTGTCAGATAGAATTTTATGGGAATCAGATGATTATTTTACGGGACCTGAGCGATATGGGAACGACCTATCGCAACGGGTATCCTACAACTTTGGCATCCATCCGCCCGGGCGATACCATCCAGCTTGGAAAAACAAAACTCGTCCTGATCCAAAATCCCAAAAAAATCGAAGGCAAAGGATAAAAAAACCCGCAATCTGGTTGTTATGTGTCGATGTTTGTCAAGGGTACGCAAGCACCTACCGGACATACTTTGGCGCATTTCGCACAAGCAATACATAAACCAGGATCAATCTCGAAAATACTGCTTTCGGTAATGGCGTTCGTGGGACATTCGGGGACACACGAGCCACATGCTATACAATCCCTGGTAATAAAATACGGATCGCGATCATCAGGTATTTTCTTTGCCATTTTTAGAACATGGACCTGGATCTGAGCATGTTTAAGGTTCCAGTCAGCCCGTAAACTTTTTATGGACATGCGGAGTTCATAAAGCGAGTTGCGTATTTCATCAATATCCTCACCGACACGTTTGCCGACAGATCGATTATAGAAAATCAACAAAAATGCTATAATGGCAATGATTGACCATACCCAAGGATTCATCTCGGTATCTCCTTTCAAGAGATCAATTCACAAGGTTTTTCAGCTTATTTTTTGTGAACGCTCGAGTCAAGCTTTTATTGTGTTCTTTGTGGAAATACCGCTTCCAGATCGTTAGAATGTATCGGATATGAAGCGACTCTTAAAACATGCAGTAATTAAAAAAACTCTGATCTTTTTCAGTGTGGGAATGATACTTGGTTTCCTGCGTGGAATCATTGAAGCAGCTTTGCTGATCCGCCACTACCCATTATCGATGTCGGGATCGTGTAAAGCGGAACTTTATATCTCTTGCGGGATTCTTTATGGAATAGTTCTGGCGATCAGTGGGACCATATTATTGAGTTTAATCAGTATATGTTCATCAAAGTTTTCCAGAATTTATTATCCGCTCGGATACTTAATCATAATTATCTGTTTGGATACACTAGGATGGAGATCGGCGTCAGTTGACGATTGGCGCAGGTCTCTTTCGGCGACATCAACCGTTTCGGATAAAGCCAATTGTCTCTTGATATCCATCGATACGTGCCGTGTTGATCGGTTGCCCATGTACGGCAATTACGAAGGCAACACACCGTTTTTGTCAGCTCTTTCCCGACGCGGTTGCCTGAGCAGTCAAACCGTTACTTCCATTCCAGTGACGACACCTGCTCACGTATCGCTGTTCACCGGGCTTGTCCCCCCCAAACACGGCAGCAGGTTCAATGCCGTACCTGTTGAAGCTTCGCATATAACACTCCCTCAAAAACTTACCGATGAAGGGTACTATACTGGAGGATTTATCAGTGCTTTTCCACTGACAGCCGATGTTTCGGGATTACATTCCGGTTTCAGCTATTATGATCAATTGCTGACTCCCAGATATCTGCATCCGCTGATTTACAGAACATCAGTACTTAGAATTTTCTCGGGAATCGGCGCGTTGAGACCAGCGGAGCGAAGTGGCTGGCGGACGGTGGAGTCTGCTGTCAACTGGTGGAGAAATCAATCCGGAAAACCCGTGTTTACCTTTGTGCATCTTTATGATCCTCACGCACCTTACGAACCCGAAACCCTGTATTATCGAATGTCAGGAAGGAGCGACAAGCAAACCGAAATATCGGTGTATGATATTGTGCGTTTCAATGAGGGCAAACCACCTTCCAAAGCGATTCTGGATTCCGCTCTTGCGGCGTACGACGGTGAAATAGCTTCAGTAGATCGGATGATTGAAAAGCTGCTTCGGAGTTATGACGCGCTGGGACTTATGGATGATTCACTTGTCATCGTTACTGGAGATCATGGCGAAAGCCTGGGAGAGCACAACTATTATTTTTCACATGGTGACCATCTCTATGATGCTTCCTTACGAATTCCGTTCATCACCGTCCTCCCTCATAAAGTTCCGGAAAGATCCGTTCTTACAGAGCAGATAACCATTTGTGATATCATGCCAACAATCCTGGGACTGCTGAATACTGCCTCCATTGAAACATCTCTTGACGGACGTGATCTGTCAGAATTTATTATGGGTCAGTCTCATTTTACGAAAACATGGGCATACGGTGAAACTGGAGCTGGCATTTATACTCAGGCGCATATTCCGCCTGACAGCAATATACGTAAGAAAATGCGAAGCCTTCGAACACCTCACGAAAAAGTAATCCTGAATACCCAGGGCAACCATATTTATTATAATCTTGATGAAGATCCCGGCGAAAACAACCCTATACATAACGATAATTCTTTAAAATCCACCGAACTGTCCAGGATGCTGGAACAATACATTCGGAAAGTGGACCCGCCGAACCGCCATCCGCCGCGGCTTCCTGAACTAGATACACTTGAGCAATTGCATTCTCTGGGATATATCAATTGACTATGAAAGTGACCCTGGTAAAACCCTGCTGGACATATCCCATCGACAGAGGTGATTCCACCTACAACCGGACATGGCCGCCATTGTCGCTTTTAAATTGTGCTGCAATTCTTCGAAAACAAAATATCGAGGTCGATGTCATCGATGCCAGCGCCGAACGCCTGACACCCGAGCAAGTCGCCGCAAAAGCTCAACACTCAGATATGATATTCATCACCTCCGCATCACTCGATCGCTGGCAGTGCCCGAACCTTATATTAAAACCCTTTTTGAAAAGCGTATTTGCATTGAAACGTGTCCATCCCAATGTGTTCGTGATGGGAACTCACGGAACAGTCCGTCCTAAAAGCATTTTGGATGTCACCGGTGTTAAAGCTGTCATTCGGGGCGAACCCGAAATTACGGTTTTGAAAATTAGTCAGAACACGCCGTTCAAAGACATCAACGGACTGGCGTATTATGAAAACAACCGTTATATGCAAACTCCCGATCCCGAAGATATCGACTTGTCGCTGATGCCCATGCCGGCTTATGATTTGATTGATATTAACCGGTATAATTATGAAATTCTGGGAGGGCGGTTCGCACTTCTGGAAGCATCCAGAGGTTGTCCTTACAGCTGCATCTTCTGTGTCAAAAGTATGTATGGCAGAAAATTTCGCGTTAAACCGACGGAACAATTCATTGCGGAAATTGATGTCATTATCGATCAGGTCAAAGCGCGAAATGCATATTTTATTGATCTGGAGTTTACGGTTAACCGGGAACTGGTTGAATGCGTTTGCGATCACTTGATTAAACGGCGCACGCCAATAACCTGGTGCTGTCAAACGAGAGCAGACTCTGTCGATCTGCCAATTCTGAAAAAAATGCGCAAAGCCGGATGCCAGGTCGTTCATTTTGGCGTTGAAACCGGCTCCGAAAAAATCCGTCAAACACTCCATAAAGGCATAACCTTCACGCAAGTCGAAGACGGATTGCTCAACGCCAGAGAAGCCGGCCTGCAAACCGTATGTTTTTTTATGTTCGGTCTACCCGGTGAGACCAAAACCGATATGCAGGAGACAATCCGTTTCGCCAATCGTCTGAATCCGACATATGCATCCTTTCATATTGCATTACCCTATCCCGGAACGGAGTTTCATGAAAATGTCAAAGATGTATTAGGTACGGAATTGTTCCCGAATGCTTATACGGGTGAAGTTCCCTACGAAACACTCGAGAAACTCACACGCCAGGCTTTCAGAAAATACTATTTCCGGCCCCGTTATATTGCAGGCCGACTGAAGGATAGAGATTTTTCAACCTTTTTCCGGCAGGCAAAATTTTTTATGGCTTATTTAAAACACCGATTATGGAGTTGACTTTATGGATCCTAAAAATTCCTATTTTGAAACTCGTTTGAGTTATGAACCGAGCCGCGATGCAATCTGGAAAGTAATCGTCCGTTATCTTCAGCGCTATATACCCAATAATTCCCGTATTTTAGAACTCGGCGCCGGATACTGCTCCTTTATAAACCACGTGGAAGCTCAAGAAAAACATGCTCTGGATCAAGCGGAAATCACAGCTTCACATGCAGCCGAAAATGTTAAAGTGCATATCCAGGATTGCAGTAATTTGCGTTCATTTCCGAACAATGCTTTTGATGTCATCTTTTCCAGTTTTCTTTTTGAGCACCTGACACGGGCACAGCTTGATAATGTTATTAGAGAATCGAGAAGAATTCTGCGTACCGGAGGAGTTCTGATTACGCTGTTGCCGAACTACAAGTACATCTATAGACATTATTTCGATGATTACACGCATTTGCAGGTGTTTTCTCATGTCAGTTTTGCAGATTACCTCAAATCTCATGGTTATGAACTTATTTCAGTACAGGGACGCTTTCTACCGTATACCTTTAAATCGCGTTTTCCCAAATCACCGTTTTTGACAAAAATATACCTTAAATTGTTTTGGCGGCCATTTGCGGGAAACATGCTTGTCGTTGCTCGAAATCCAGCGCAGGAAACACCAACGGCAACTTCCTCCGAATCGACATTTGCAAAGCAGTATGGTGACAGGTCCGGTCGTTCGGCAACTGTGCAGACACCTCCAGAAAAAAAACAGGCGTTCAAGACACCTGATACGACCGAAGTTGCGCCGGCAGAAATACTGAAAGACCGGAGGAAACCCCGGATCCGGCATGATGCCCGAAAGCCTGTTGGCGTGGAATCGTCACATCAGGAAAAGCGCGATTCCGGAATCAATACGGATCGAAAACCTATTCGAAAACATTATTCGCCGCGAAAACCGCAATCTCAAAACACCTCTCAGTCCCCCCAGAACCAGCCACCTCGTGACGACATTAAAAACAGACGCCGATACTACCCGCGAAAAAGACCGCGTTACAAGGGACCTGATAAAACGGGATCACCGGAGTGATATTCGGCGTCAAATAACCGGAATGTCTCGCTGAACTTCCGCAGCGCTTTGATATCTGTTGCGGCTATCTTTCACAAGGAGTTTCATTATAATCCGGTTCAGCCAGCTCGGTATATCAGCTCGTAACTCGTTGGGCGATGGAGGTACCATTTCCAGTTGCAATTCCAGGATGGTATCAATATCCGGACCGCTGAACGGCATCTCACCGGTAGCCATCTCATACAGCGTAATCCCCAAAGAATAGAGATCCGATTGAGCGGTGACGGCATCGCCCTGGATCTGTTCCGGGGAGATGTATTCAGGTGTTCCGGTAATTGTTGCATCGGGAGAAATAAAACCGGCAGCTCTGGAAATACCAAAATCGACAATAGTGGCATTTCCTTTATCATCAATAAAAATATTGTGAGGTTTGATATCGGAATGCACCAGATTGTGCTGATGACTGTGCTCCAGCCCGGACAATACCTGTTGAAGTGTTTTTTTAATCATATCGATCGGCAGATGCCCATGCTCTTTTATAACCTTTTTGAGTTCTTTGCCCTCAAGAAATTCCATAGAAATAAACCATAGGTTCCCCGCTCTGCCCAAATCATAAATCTTCAGGATATTGGGATGCGTCAACATTCGAGCCAGAGTCACCTCCCGTTTAATCATCTCAATAAAATCAGGATCATACGAATACTTTGGCCTTAAGATTTTCAGTGCAACCGTTATATTCAATTCCCTGTCTGCAGCACGGTATACGATACCCATGCCACCTTTGCCGATAAGTTGAAGCAGTTCATAGCGGTTATTGATAACCAGTCCCAGTGGAAGTTCGCCAACCACAGTGTCACCGGCAGAAGCAGCAATTTCTTCACGAATGGCTGCCAGCCAGTTCAAATACTGACGTGATTCTCTATAGTTTTTATCGAACTTAACGATGTCCTGAAATGCAATAAGCGCCTCTGAAATTTTACTTTCTTCATAAAGCGCACATGCGTATTCATAATAAACCTCTATGTTATCCTCAGATATCGGCCGCTTGAATACCTCCTTGGCCTGTTCCCGTCCGGCATCA
>JAFGJC010000342.1 GCA_016929305.1 candidate division CSSED10-310 bacterium
CGGCGAGGTAAAGAAGCCGGAAACGATCAATTACCGTACGTTTAAGCCGGAAAAGGATGGACTTTTTTGCGCGAAAATATTCGGTCCGACCAAGGATTTTGAATGTAATTGCGGCAAATACAAACGAATGAAACACCGCGGTGTAATATGTGACAAATGCGGTGTTGAAGTCATTCAATCAAAGGTCAGACGCGAAAGACTTGGGCATATCGAACTGGCCTGCCCGGTTTCACATGTCTGGTTTTTTAAAGGCTTGCCATCACGCATCGGCAACATCCTTAATATGTCGCTTCGCGAACTCGAAAGAATTCTTTATTTCGAGTTGTATGTCGTAACTGATCCAGGTGATACACCACTCAAAGAAAAAGAATTGCTTGATGAAGAACGATATCAGGAACTTCGAGAGGAATATGGGCCGCGTTTTAAGGCTGGAATGGGTGCAGAAGCCATTCGCGAACTCCTGACCAAAGTCGATCCTAAAGAACTGGCTGTTGAACTTCGAAACCAGATGCTTGATGAAAATATTTCTGTTCAGAGTAAGAAAAAGATTGTTAAACGACTCAAAGTTGTCGAAGCTATTCTGATATCAGGAAACAAACCGGAATGGCTCATTATGGAAGTTATTCCTGTACTACCTCCTGAATTACGGCCGCTGGTTCCTTTGGATGGGGGAAGATTTGCAACGTCGGATCTGAACGATCTCTACCGTCGTGTCATCAACAGAAATAACCGCCTTAAACGACTTCAGGAATTAAAAGCGCCCGATGTCATCGTTCGAAATGAAAAGAGAATGCTCCAGGAAGCCGTCGATGCCTTATTTGATAATGGCCGTCGTGGAAGAGCATTAAAAGGTCCCAACAACAGACCGCTGCGTTCGCTTTCGGACATGTTAAAGGGTAAACAGGGACGTTTTCGACAAAATCTACTTGGCAAACGAGTAGATTATTCCGGACGCTCCGTAATTGTTGTCGGTCCGGAATTGCAGCTGAATCAATGCGGCTTGCCCAAAAAAATGGCTTTGGAGCTTTTCAAACCATTTATCTTCAATAAGCTTGAAGAGAGGGGTTACGTAACAACTATAAAAAGTGCAAAGAAAATGGTTGAAATGGAGGTTCCGGAGGTTTGGGACATTTTGGAGGAGGTTATCAAGGATCATCCGGTTCTTCTAAACAGAGCGCCTACGCTGCATCGTCTGGGAATTCAAGCCTTCCAGCCACTTCTTGTTGAAGGGAAAGCTATCAGAATTCATCCACTGGTTTGTGCAGCTTTTAATGCCGATTTTGACGGTGATCAAATGGCGGTTCACATCCCGTTGTCTATGGAAGCTCAATTAGAAGCTAGACTTCTGATGATGGCAACCAATAATATTCTCTCACCTGCCCATGGTTCACCGATCGCCGTACCCAGTCAGGATATCGTCCTCGGATGTTATTATCTGACCTTATTGCGCGATGAGGAGCCGGGTGAAGGCAGAATCTTCGGTTCACAACAGGAAGCACTGCTGGCATATGATGCGGGTCACGTCGCACTTCAGGCAAAAATCTGGGTTCGTGTCGATGGACATATGCTCCAAACTTCGGTGGGAAGAGTTATTTTCAACGAAGCGCTTCCAAAGAATTTTCCTTACTACAATAATATCGTTTCCAAGAAAACGCTGGAGAGAATAATTGCTCAGGTCTACCGCGATTTTGGAAATGCAATGTGTGTCGAAACACTCGACTCCGTGAAAAATCTCGGATTTAAATATGCCAGCTGGGCTGGTATTTCCGTCAATATCAATGATTTGTATATTCCTAAAAATAAAGCACATCTTATCAGCGAAGCTCGGCGTGAAGTCATCGAAGTTGAAAAACAGTACCAGGACGGAATTATCACTGACGGTGAACGCTACAATAAGGTTGTTGATATTTGGACACATGTCACCGAACGCGTTTCAGATGAATTGTTCCGGGAACTGGAAATTCGCCGATATAAAGAAAATAAGGAAATCATTCGTGAGAGTGGGGAGTTTAATCCAATTTTCATGATGGCTAATTCAAATGCCCGTGGATCAAAAATGCAGATACGGCAATTAGCCGGCATGCGTGGACTTATGGCGAAACCTTCCGGTGAAATCATCGAAACACCGATTACGGCAAATTTCCGTGAAGGTTTAACTGTTCTTCAATATTTTATTTCCACGCACGGCGCTCGAAAAGGCTTGGCAGACACTGCATTGAAAACAGCTGATTCAGGATATTTAACCCGTCGATTGGTGGATGTCGCACAAGATGTCATTATTACGCTTGAGGATTGTGGCACAGATGACGGTATCTGGGTCACGGCAATTGTTGAAGGCGGTGAGATCATCGAGCCGCTTCACGACCGAATTCTCGGAAGAGTTGCGGTGTATGATGTCAAAGATCCCTTCAGTGGTCAGATCCTGTGTCCGAGCCAGGAGGTTATTGATGAAATAAAGGCGACACGCATCGTAAATGCAGGGGTCGAACAGGTAATGATTCGCTCTGCTTTAACCTGTGAAGCAAAATTCGGATTGTGTCAGAAATGTTATGGCTGGGATCTCGCACAGGGTAAAATAGTTGAACCGGGAGAAGCTGTTGGTGTCATCGCCGCTCAATCCATCGGTGAACCGGGCACTCAGTTGACCATGCGAACATTCCATATAGGCGGTACTGCTAAAGCTATTGAGGAAGATGTCACGGCAGAAACTGAAATTTCCGGTCGAGTGATTATTTCCAAGAATATGAAGTACGCAACCAATTCATCTGGCGAAGTCGTTGTGCTTTCAAGAAAAGAAGGTCGTATTATCATTGCTCAACCGCATGTCCGGACAACCTTTGGTGGAAAACTGTCGATCACGGATGACCGTCAGAACGGTGAACCAGGATTGCGTATCCGCCTTACGGGTCAAAGCAAAGAAGAATCTTATTTTATAAAAACAGATGATCTTTATGACGACAAGATAAAAGAATTTGAAGGTAAACTTCAGATTCTGAGGGAAGATGGTGCAGAAATCGTTCCGGGTGAAATCCTCGTGGAAAAAATGCGGCAGCAGTGGACCGTTCCCGGCAAGATACCCTATGGTGCCAGATTAAGAGTTAAAGAAGCTCAGATTACCCAACCGGCGATATATGCACGCATTAACGGCATCATTAGATTTTATCACCTGGAAGGTGATCGCCTGATTGAAACTGATAAGGTTCTCCAAGCGGTTGAAGGCGGTTTTGAAGTTACCGATCGTGCCTGTTTCATGAAGCTCTTCGTAGATGAGGATGAAGTTCAGGAGGTTGAGACAAATTATGTTGCTCGCGGAGCCAAAGTCAGAGTTAAACCCGGTGATGCCGTTAAACGGGATCAGTTAATTGTCGAATCGACCATGCCGGATGACAAAGAAAGACGCTCCTTTCTTCTCGCAGAATGGGATCCCTTCGCATTTCCTCTTCTTGCGGAGGAATCGGGTGAGATAATCCTGGAAGATGTCATTGATGAAGTATCATTGAAGGAAGAATTGGATGTAGTTACGGGCCAATCCCGAAAAGTCATCGGAGTATTCCGTGAAGAACTCAAATGTTCCGCACCTAAATGCGGATACCGGGAAATAAAACGACGAGAGGGCAAACGTCAGTACTGTCCTATTCACCAGAAAGAACTTCAACCATTGCATCCTAATTACACGATTAAAGGAACAAAAATTCGCGTGGCTCTTCCGACAGGGGCTCACTTGTTTGTCGAGCACAAGCAAAAGGTGAAAGCAGGAGATGTCATCGCGATTATCCTCAGGGAAAGTCAGAAAACGAAGGATATCACTGGAGGTTTGCCAAGAGTTGTCGAGTTATTTGAAGCACGAAAACCAAAAGAAAATGCCGTAATCGCGGAAATTGATGGTCAAATTGTCTATGGATCAATCGAAAAGGGCATGCAGAAAATTATCATTAACGGTGCTTCGGGAGCTCGAGCGGAATATGACATTCCGAGAGGAACACATATCAATGTTCAGGATGGTGATTTTGTCAAAGCCGGTGAACCATTGATGGACGGATCATCAAATCCTCACGATATTTTGAGAGTTCTGGGTGAAAAGGAATTACAGCGTTATCTTGTCAATGAGGTCCAAGCGGTGTATCGACTTCAGGGCGTTGTTATAAAC
>JAFGJC010000031.1 GCA_016929305.1 candidate division CSSED10-310 bacterium
CCTTGCAACAGATCATACACCTGCTGCCGGTTTAAAACCTGGTGTTGTGTTGTTTTCCGATCGATATCGGAGACCAGCGGAATATGCATGTTTAATACGATAAGTTTATCGTCATCAACATACTTCAGATCATTGGCAAGCCATTGCATCTGGGTATTATCAATTTCGCCATGATACGTCCTGGCAGCGGATTGCGGTGATGGATAAACGACACTATTCAGGACGATATAGTGCACATCGCCATAATTGAATGAATAATAGCTCGGGCCGAATTCCCTTTTAAAGGTTTCCAGCGAATACGCCGGAGTCGGAGCATCCAGATTCATGTCGTGATTGCCCGGTACCAGCCATACCGGCATCCCCATTTCAGCCAAGACCGAAAGATATCGCGGATAGAGGGACAGCACATCCCCGATATTGTCTCCCATACCGATGAAAAAGGATGCCTTTGCCGCTGCAGCTTCTTTAATCAGAGAGTTACGCAGGTATTCGATTTCCTTATCCGAATAGACCTGATTGTCGCCGGCAATGACGCAGGAGTGTTTTTTCATCGAGCTTCTTTCAAAATAGAGGGCGAAATCAATTTTTTTCGGAAGCGGTCCTGTCGGTTTAATCCCCGGATACTGTTTGATCTGCTGAGGTGATCCTTGGGGCTGGTGGATATAGCAGAATTGTGGGACGTTGTTTCTATTCAGCGGCGGTGTAAATCCGGACGGTTTTGAGATGAACACAACCATTTCATCATATGCGGGAAGGGAGTAGCGGCCGTATGAATCGGTTTTCACTACTTCCTTTCCATTCGAGACAAAAACATTGGAAACTCCCGGCTCAGAGCGATCGTAGGCTCTGTTTTTATTCAGGTCGAGATACACATGCCCCGTGATTGATTTTTGATCTGAAGACTCGGTTTGCGTATGTCCTGCAGAGAACAGCATTCCCATTACGATAAAGACGAAAGATATTTTTTTCATTGAGAGGCTCCTTTGTATGAAATTTTGTTGTGATCGCAGCCCTATGGAAAATACAGATTATTGTTTTACTATTTTTCATGATATCTAATATACCATGGTGATGTTATGGTTATGTAAAGGAATGATTTGTTTTTATCGAGCGATTGATTGGTTCGCCTGACTGTTATTGCGGAAGTGCAAAATTTTTTAACAAGTGCAATATCCCTTCATCATCCAGAGGGGCGGATCGTCTTCTACAGAACGTCTAGTCAATTTAGAATCATTTGATCACAATATCCAAATATTTTAACACTATTTTGTTTGATTCAAACTATGAAGCAGATTCAAACTATGAAGCAGTAAGGCACCATCCAAAAAACGAAAAACATAAGCGATGAGCGCGCTGTCCGATACAGCGATAATGAGAGGTGGAAACTGATGCGCGTGTATACGGTGAGAACCGCAAAGAGCACGTATAACCATACGATGAATATTGAATTAGGTCAGAAAAATTGCCGGTTGATTTGCGGCTCTCTGCGACCGATTCCAGCATGTCTCTGGCGCTCCGCATTCCGCTGGGTCGAATCGCTGTGCTGGATACGTCCAGGGTATGATCTGATCCATACCTTTAACGCCATTCCGGTTGCGCCGATGACTCCCTTTATTGTGACATTTGAAGATTATTTACCGCGGTTGCCTCCAGACCGTCCCTCTGTCGGATGGATCAAGCACCATCTGCAGCGAATGCTCGGCAGTCCTTCCTGCAGGGCAATTCTGGCAATGTCACACTATGCGATACAGGAATTCACCAAACAGAATTGCACCGTGCCTTTTTTTCCCCTGCTTCAAAAAAAGGTTCGTCTCTGCTATCCATCCGTATCACTGAGCGCTCGGAGGCCGAAGAAACTTCAGGGGGTAAAATTGCGTCTCATGTCAGTCGGCAAACCGTTCCTGCGTAAGGGAATACCCGCAGTTGTCATGGCGCATAAACTCCTGAAAAAGGAAGGAATTCCCGTTGAGACAACAATCGTAACTCCATTGAATTGGAGCAAAGATGAGTATATTGGACCAAATGATGAGCAATTGGCTCTCCAGATGAGAAATGAAATCGTACGGTCTGATATTCACCTCATGAGATGCCTGCCGAATGGTGAGGTGTTAAAGCTTATGGCCCAACATGATTTTTTGTTATTTCCCAGTTTCCACGATACATTCGGATATGTCGCCATTGAATCGCTCAGTTGCGCGACACCGGTTATTGCCACAAACACCTGTGCATTACCGGAGATCATTGATCATGGCAAGAACGGCTTCCTTCTTCCATTCCAGAATGATAGTGAAAATTTAAAGTGGAAATGGCTGTATAAGAAAGAGCATCCTGATTATTGTGATGCATTCATGGCGCAAATCAAAGAGTTTGGCGCATCAATTTACGAAACGCTCACCCGTTTTTGGCAAGAGCGGAGTTCGTATGACGAATTGAGTGCGAATGCATTGCTGAAAGCGCAGAGGATGTTCAATAGGGAATCGGCGGCTCAATTTCTGGAAAATCTTTATGAAGAATCCGTTGGATCGGCGGTTTAAATTCTCCGTTTATCATAGGTGCGCTTTTTCGTAGATAGACTGCGAACGGGTAAATTATTAGCATTTTAATCATTGCAACACATTTAATATCAATGCTTGAATGATATTCAATGTGATGCAATTTCAGCCGGATCAGAGCAGAGGAAAAGCCATTCATGCACGAAGGTACACGAGGTTGCTTCGGTCGTCAACAGGGAGAGACGCAATGCGGTTAAAAGAGATACTGTATCGGCAAAGGCGCAACAACAAGATCGCGCTGGTTGAAAATGGTCGCACCTGCAGCTACCGAGATCTTTGCGATCAAGTCGATGCGCATCTGTCCTCGGTATCGGCACTGACAGAGGAGACCGGATATGTGGGAGTTTTTGTTCCGAATTCGATTGACTTTATAACCGCCTATTTTACTGTCGCCTGGCTCGGAAAAGTCATTGTCCCCCTCAACATCAGGTCGTCAGGAGAAGAGATGAACTGTATTGTCAATCATTGCAGGATGGGCCTGATTATCACGCAGGCTTCAATTTTATCGATTCTATACTGTGCCCTGAAGGATTTAACGGGTACTGTACTTGTCTACTGCATTGATACGCAGGCGATAGGAAGAATGGGATCGGGTCGGCGGTTTCAACCGATTCGCCATGATCGAAAATCACATCGGGTGGCAGTGCTCATGCAGAGCTCATCAGCCAATGCCTCATGCCGTTGTGCCATGCTGACTCATAAGAGTATATTGGGTGCGGCAGCGTCGGCGATCAAGTCTCTTGATATTCAAAAAAGCGATCGCTCTCTCATTTGTCTTCCGCTGACGCTCTCGCCGGTCCAAATCGGACAATGCATTGCTCATCTCTACGCAGGAGCGCAGCTGGTTCTCGAAAATGCATGGTATCCATCGGAAGATTTTTTTTCAAGGATGGATTCGAATGCGGTGAGTAATGCGACCGTTCTCCCCTCTTTTTTAAAATACATTGCGTATAAAAAAAACGGGCTTCAATGCGATTTTGATGCACTCCGGTTTTTCTGTGTGCTCGGAGCTCCTCTTGCCGCCGGATTATTGCAGAAACTTTCCGACCGATTTCATGGTGTGCAAATTTACCACCACCATGAACGTGTCGAAACATATGTTGGAATTTTCTATCAATATTCACATGCATTGTGTTTACACGAAGGAACCGGGAGAAAACCGAAGGCGCAAAAAACCTGCGACATGCTCGATGAATACGGTTTGCCGGCAGCACGCAGTCGGGCGAGGCAAATTTCCGTTGGCGGGTTGGGAGTCATGAAAGGTTTTTATTCGCTTACCGATGAGGCAACCAGAACGCCCAGAAGAGGATTGCTTTGCATTGGTGAAACGTGGCCGTTGGATGGAACGAGCTTTCCCTCGTCGTGGGCTTTAAAAAATGGTGTTCTCAGAGGCAGAAGCTGCTCTGAATCGGGTGAAAGCGTTGTCCCGAACCGGTCAAACCCAGAAAGCCCTATTCTGCAACATACGGGTAGATGACTTTTTCTTGAATAATTTCTGAAATGCAGGAACATTTCACCAAAAACAGGCTGATTAGTGATGATCCTAAAAAAACAGCGGTTCCATATTCAAGTATGCGCCGGAAATCGACGATAGGTCTCCAGCCGTGAGTGTCTTCGAACTGAAAGCCGGAAGAACACTGTATGTGGTGTTTCTATGCATGTATGTGAATGCATCGATTATCATATACGTTTTTTTCATGCACACTCCTTTGAAATGGTCTCTCTTTACATTGTTTCTCGTCCCCTCCATGGTTTATCTGCTTCGAAGCAGAAAAAAAATTGACATATGCTTTTTTTTATTTTTTTTATTTCTCTTCACAAATATCGATTATTGGCCCTATATTTCCAAAGAAACCTCATTAAGCCTTCTCATTCGGGGATTCAGGATTCAAATAGGTGACATATTTCTGATTCTCCTGCTCATATTTTGCCTGCGGCTCCCCAAGAGCGATGATGATTGTTATCTTATCTTGAAACCTGTTATCATCCTTCCAATTGTTTGCATGGCATTTTTGATGGCAGTCAATGTGCTGCGCAGCAACGAATCATCAACGATGAAGGCCATTCTCATCTATGAGTTCCTCAAATGCACCATACCGATCATCATTTTCAGCAGGTTGAGAATGAGCAATTCCCGTATCAGGCTCTTATTCATCGCATTTGGGACCATACTTTCGTTGAATATAATCATAGGTCTCTTGCAGCATTTTTCAAATGGAATGGTTGGACTTACATTCCTCGGCGAATCTAAAGTTACTAATGCAACATATCAAGGGATGACCGTCAGCAGGGTGACCGGTCTTTCAACCTCTCCAAATACCTTCTCCATGGTAATTGGCCTGCTGGTTCCGATTTGCATTGCAGGATTTTTTTTCCCGCACTTTCAGAACCATCAGAAGATCTTCATCTGCTTTCCGCTTCTCCTGGGGGGACTACTGATCACCGTGTTCTCACATTCGAGAAACGGTTTGATTTCGATGATTCTTGGAGTGAATTTCGTTCTGTTTTGCGGTCTGAAAAAAAAACTGAAAAGGGGAATATCCGCCTTTCTTATTGTCCTGGTACTGCTGTGCATCGGCGCAGGATTAATGGCGATTTTTTTCCCGATTGTATACCAGCGTCTATTCACGACTGATTTTAACGTAACAAACATCAGGGTGCCGATGGTGGAGAATGCATGGGAATTGATCAAGGATAACTGTCTCTTCGGTGTCGGCATGGGAAACTATTATGTATATGCCCCAAAATATGACTTTACACCGATCCAGGTCAGTCATAGCTTTCCCTGGCCGATTCATAATGAATACCTTCTCGTATGGTCTGAGATGGGGATTATGGCGCTGATTTTGTATGTCGCCTTGTTTTTTACCCCAATCGTTTACTTGATAAAAACAGGCTTTACATCGAATTACCATTATGGTAGTCTCTGTTTCGGTTTTGCCGGAAGCTTATTGAGTCTATTGTTTCATATGCTTTCAGAAAATTATTCTACCTATCAATCTTTGCATTTTTACAGTCTCATAGGGGTGATCTACGGAATTTTAGACGCTTCAAGTAATGGACAAATGGCTGTCGACTCTGGAAGAAGCAATTTTAATGACGAGATCGGGTGAAAAGGAAATAGCGAGATGTTACGCATGAGCGAAAGTAGGAATTTGAATTCAGTTCTGCTTTTTTTTATATCGATATCCGGAGCCACTTTTTGGTTTTTCATGGGATTTCCATTCAGTCATCACAATGAGTCGTACGCCTGGATATATTATCTGGAGAATAGCGATTTCAAGGACGTATTGACCAAAACATATGCTTCGAACAACCGGCCATTGGCCCAGTTTCTGATGTGGCTTTTATTCAAATGGTCTGATGGTTCACTGTACTCGATACAGATTGTCAATTACCTGATGGCATGCATTGCATGGTTTATCTTATTTTCTGCAGCCAAAGGGAAAAGGGCTTACAGCCTCAGCGCAATGATCATCGGGGGAGTCTTTGCATCAGGATATATTTATTTGTTTCACGTGCATGGAATATTTTACAGTCCGCTCCTGATATTTATCGCATTCCTGGCATACCTCTACTACCAGCAATATCGATTGATAATGCACTCATTTGTGGGAGTAATAATCATCGTCTTTCTCACGGCAATCATAGCAGGATTGTTTCATCCTTTCGCCATGCTGGTTTATATCGGATTTGTCGCAGGTTTGACCATAGAAAATTATAGACTATTATCCATGAAGCATAAAGTTGTTTGCATTGCATGCCTTGCACTCTCCCTGGCGATCCTTAAATTCTTATTGACCGGAAGCCTCTTTTCATTCCAGCAGGATTCAGGCGCAAATGGCATGATAAAAGGATATTTAATGAATTATGCAAGCCTTGTCGCGTCATACAAAGCCCTCGAATTGAACTCAGCCGCTTCAATAATTGCACTGCTCATGGGAATCGCTGCGATAATCAATTCGAAGTTGAACAAACAAACGCTCATTGTCTCGCTTATTGCCTTTTGTTCGCTTTCAATGTATTGCCATGTGCAATCCTTTCCGGTATTGATCATCGCAGTGGCAGCCGCCATAATGAAAACAATCCGTTATAGGCAGTGGTCAATCGGGATGATGATTGGAATAAGTGCATTGTTCAGCCTTACAGCCTCGGGTTCGCCGACTCATTCACTCTTTGCCGTTTTTATATGCTCGTTGGTGGTATCGCAAGATGCACCCCCAATGGTTGCTCGGATAGGTATACTTTCAAACAAACAAGCAGCTATTTTCCTGATGTGCTGCGGTTTGGTAACCGCGGCGATAAAATTGAATGTGCAACTACCGGTTTTAAAAAATATCGCACTGCCTATTCTGAGCGAAAAGGAGAGAACCGTTCAACTCGAAAGGATTTTGCATTGGTATATGGATTCTGAATTTGTCAAACGTCGAATTGTTTTCATGGACACGACATTCATGCCGAATCAAAATATGAAAACTCCCTTAAGGCGGATGACTCGTCCTCCGACTGAGCAAAAATATCTTGATTACTATCTGTATCATTGCCGTGGAATCGATTCCTTGAAACAATCCGAAACCGAGGAAAGATTGGTCGTGACTTTCGGAAGAGAGAAGATGGATGATAAAACCGTTGTCTATGAAGTGACAGGCGTTTATTGCAGACCGGCTTATGTATATTTTGAAAAATGATATGTTTAAAAATAATGAGATGAGTATTGAAATGCTACCAATTGCTCGCAAAATGCCTAATCCGGCTGAGCCTGAACAAACATCGTACCCAGAAAAAATAACAGGAACGACATCTATTTGTCGTTCCGAGGGCGCTCAGCGCCTAATGAAAATCTGGTCTTAAAACAGTCAAAAAGAAACGGTCAGCTCTTTGTTTCAACTGGGCAAGGAGTGAGTCATACGATGGCTTCGGAAGGAAATTATCATCGAACGGCAACGGCCAGTCCTTCTTTTGTGGAAGAAAAGGGGTGCAACTGCCGATCCACGTTGCACAATCAGAAACGCCAAATATGGTAAATAGAGGAGACGGACAATGATCGACATAGGTAGCGAAGTAATTTTTAAATATCTGGGACTGTTTCAGTAGCTTCTCTTGATTAAGCCCTGAACAATCGTCATTGATCCGGACATCGAATTCGGTGACATGCACGTGAAGGCCCAGTGCGGTGAATTGGTCGATTGTTCGGGCGAACTCGGAGAGATTCATTCTTTCACGCACCGTATCGATGCTGAAATGGCATTGCAGCCCGATACCGTGAACAGGCACAGAATGCTGCAGAAGAGTTGATAAGAAGGTGATGGTTGCGATTTTTTTAGGTGTTTGAAATTCGCATCCATATTCATTATAAAACAAAAGTACATCAGAGTCTGATTCATGCGCCCATCGAAAAACTTTTGAAACATATTCCGGTCCGAGTTTTTCATGCCAGAAATTTTTTTTCATCTGAAAATATGGTAGAGAGTCTTGATTTGTCTCCATCGCTTCATTAACTGCATCCCAATATTTGACGACATCGGGAAAGTGTTTTTTACAATACTTCATCACCGTTTCGATGTAACTCTTTGTCATGGCTTCGATTTCTTCGTTCGTATACCCGCCGCTGTTGAGCCATGCAGGCACAGATTCTCCCCAGATAAGGAATCCGCGCATTGGCATATTATTGATTTGGGCAAAGGTGGCAGAGAAATCAAGAGGAGAAAAATCGATGGTATCTTTTGATTTCCATATGTGTTTCATCGAAAGCGAAAAGCCATCAGACATGAAGTTATACTCCTGTCGTATAATCCTTTCATATTTCAATCGTTGCGGTATTGACTCCTTGAATGAGGAGGAGTTGATAGCAACCCCGATACCAATACCGCATCGTTCGGCATAGACCCTTAATGAGGGCTCTATGCCGGTTCCTGCTTCAATCTGTTCAACAGTGTTCCGAACACAATCAAAAGAAAAAAATACCGTAAGAATGCCGAGATAAAATCGAATATGATTCATAATATGCATTCTCATCTGCGTTAATATAAGGTAGAGTATGTCGGGACAATAAGGAACCTCATTTTTTCCAGAAGCGATTTCATGGTTTTATAATTATACGCAGAGAAGCATGAAATTAAAAGCGAGAATTTAAATAAAAAGAGTTTCCGAACCCTGCCTTCTTTTAGACTAATGAGCGGCGGTTTCGAAAAATAGCGTATTTGAGGTATGACAATAGGTATGTCTTAGTTGATTTTACTCATATTAGAAGCATTTGCGTCCTTTCTCAACACCTGAAACGTCTGGGTAGTGAAATATTTGGAGTAATGACCGGTGCACATATATATCACCTCATGACAGAGAGAGCGGGTTTGATCGATAACCTGATCGAGTATATCGATGATCGATAGAAAAGGAGAGAGCGATTCGGCTGGTATTTCATTGTTTTCAATTGTATGGACAATCTGCTCGGTAAAACTGCTGCGAATTTCATCATTTTGATCGTCGAGTACCAGCCATTTATATGCGTTCTGTGCATCATGGCCAATATACGCAAGGGTGGCATCCTTGAATATGCTCATTGAAAGGAGAGCAAGTTTGGCACCGGATTGTTTGTTCTTTTCGGTCGGCCAGTGAGCAATTTTCAAGATATTTTGTGCCATCCGTCCTGTGTTTTCCCCAATACGGCCGATTACTTTATTGATCCTTAGAGTGCTGTGGGCAAATCGAAGATATTTGTCAACCGGTTGATTTCTAACGAGAAACTCAAGACAGAGTCGATCGATTTCATCCGTTTTTTCTTGGATAGTACGATCACGCAGGATCACTGTATATGCCAATTTTCGATCGTTGCACTTGATGGCTTCACTGCAATCAAGGAGCCCATTTTCGGCAAGAGAGGATATCTGGCTGACATAGAGGTGAATGCGATTGATATCGATTTGCATTGATTGTTCATGATATTTTTTCATATTCGGATACTCCACAGGATAGTCTCAGTTTTAATCCGCAAATGTGCGGGGAATTTACAGAATTATGGTATACGGTAGATTATAAATAATCTCTGTGCACTAGAATAATATGAGAATTTAATTAGAAAAATGTTATGCCGATGCAGCTACGTTCAAACGTTCAACCGCACCAACCGCTATTGAAAAAAAACGCTTAAGCAAATGTTTGGCCGGGTTGAGCTGCATCAGAATGAATCAAGTCCATATTAAAACATACCTTTACCCTCCGAAGAGGGGAATTTCTAGTAGAAAGCGCAATGTTTTCTAACATTAACTATGTTCTAGTAGAAAGCTCAATATTTTCTAACATTGACTGTGTATTTTGGTCCATAATGATGATAGCAAACAGGACCATGTCGGATTCGGATTCAAATTTTATTTTCCTTTTCCAAACCCGCGATGCCTGAAGCAACATAATCTCCAGCAGTATCTCGGTTGAGCCTGAGCGGATATCGATTCCAGAAAATGAAAGCGAATGACAACTCATTGTCATTTAAAAATGTTTTAAGGATATATATATTACACTAATCTCATTCCCATTCATGAGGAGTTTCAATGAAATCGCATTTTAGATCACTTTTTACCGCTGCCTCGACTGCAGTGGCTCTCTGTTTTATTGTGCCTTTTGCGGGTGACACAGACAATGCAACAGACAAGGGTAAAAACGATACTTTGAAAGGGTACATCACCGGAGATTTTCATACCCATACTTTTCTGACTGACGGTGCCTTTCCTGAAACAACCATTGTCAATAAGGCAATTAATACCTATTTGCTTGGGTGGATGGCAAACTCGGAACACGGCGGAGCCTATGCAACCGATCCGCATGGACGGTTGTGGGATACAATTTCATCTAAACCGTTTATACGCGGCGATGTCACGATGAGCGGAGGCCACCGGGCCATGTGGCGCTGGCAATCACTGACCGAATACTCATTTCCGATCATCAATGATTTGCGCGATATCTATCTGAATCAGTATAGAAAACTGCTCCAATCGCTGGAATGGAATTGTCCATCTCACGAACATGTCAGCGTGGGAATCATGTCGGATGAACCGAAATCAATCGGCAATTTCGAATATCTCTTCGACCAGGGTGATATGGATCAGAGCCGGAATGGCGAATTCGATATCAGTTCGAAATCCAACATTACGCACGCTGATGCAGTAAGCGCTTTGAAATGGTTGCAGGATAATTATTC